>NZ_JALQDN010000063.1:0-222025 GCF_023631205.1 Caballeronia sp. NCF2
CCGCCGACGCGCTCGCCGCCGCCCACAGCCGGTCCGCCTTGCGGTGGCGGCGCCGCCGATGCCGTCGCCGGGTCGATGCCCGTGTTGCTCTTCGCCCAGCTGTAGCACGCGCCGTCGTCGCTTTGCTGCTTCTGCGCGCTCTGTCCCTTGGCCGGATAAGCGATCGGCTTGCTCTGCGCAATGGCGTCGAGCGCCATCACGGCGATCACGATGGCGCAGCCGGCACGCAATCTCGTTGCATTCATGGCGACTCCTTGCCTGATTTCCAGAGTTGGCGATTCAAGATTCTTTTGATACACGACGCCGTCGTTATTGACAATGAAAGTCATCGCGCCGCTTGCGCCGGATTGCACGCGATAGTCTGCAATACAGACCACTCCGGATTCAGGAAGCGAACGCGTGAAGAACCTCTGACCAGAACAGCAAATTTGTATTCTCGTGTTGCCGTTTGTAGCTTGATGCGCGCCGGACGCAGCGCCGCGAAAAACATGCATATTCGAAGATATGCGAACGTCCTGGCGAATTCAAGAATCGCCGCATAGGTGTTTGTTCGCTGATTTGTCGAACGACTCGGGCTTTTAATTACCCGCCTAAAGCGATGATCGCCATCGTCAGAAGCACGCCGAGCGCCATCATCGCGAGACCGGCTTTCCAGCCGCGCCAACCCGCATAACCGCCCAGCGCGAAGCCGCAGCAAAACAGCATCGCGAGCGTGAGCACGCGCGATATGAAGAGCGCGGTCGGAACGTGCTTGACGAGAACAAAAGGCGCGGCGACCGGAAAGGTCGACAGTACGATGATGATGAAGATGCCCAGCGCCGCGAGAAAATCGTCGCGCACGAAGCGCGCGCGTTCCGGCAGGCTGTCGCTCGCGGCGATGCGCTTGCGGATGGATTCGAGATCGTCGTCGGAGATGAACGGATCGAGCGTCGCGGATACTCTCTCGCGCAACATGCGCACGCCCGCCGCCGCGTCGCGCTCGCGCTGGATCGCAAGCGCGAGCGCGTGCCTGCGCGCGCGGTCCGCGATCGTGCGAACGAGATACATGACGGCATCGGCGAGACCCCACGCGAGATTGCAGCCGAGCGCCGTGTAGAGCATCTTGTGTCCCGCCGCCTCGCCGCCCGTCGCCGCCGATACCGTGCCGACAAACGTCAGCGCCATGAAGAGGCCGAAGCACAGCTCCGACACGCGATCGACGGTGTCGAGCACCGGCGCTCGCGTGCGTTTGCCCGGCGAAGTCTCCTCGTGCATGAGCGCGCGGCTATCCGACCTTCACCTCGTTTTCCAGGGGTTGATTGTTCTCGAAAGCCGTGATGCTCTGCAGCGTGGTTTCGCAGATCGTCGTCAACGCTTCGCGCGTCAGATAAGCCTGATGCCCCGTCACGATCACATTCGGAAACGACACGAGCCGCTGGAAAACGTCGTCGGTGATGATTTCGCTCGAGAGATCGCGGAAGAAGAGATCGGCTTCCTGTTCGTAGACGTCGATTGCGAGGCCGCCCAGTTGTCCCGTCTTCAGCGCTTCGATCACCGCTTCGGTGTCGATCAGTCCGCCGCGGCTCGTATTGACGAGCAACGCGCCGTGCTTCGAACGCTTGAGCGATTCCGCGTTGATGATGTGATGCGTCTCTGGCGTCAGCGGGCAAAAGAGCGCGACGATGTCCGCCTTCTCGCCGATCTCGCCGGACGTCGCGTAACGCAACCCGAGCGCCTCGAACTGTTTCGACGGATACGGATCGTAGCCGATCACGTTGCAGCCGAAGCCCTGCATGATCTTCGCGAACACGCAGCCGATCTTGCCCGTTCCCACGACCGCGACGGTTTTGCCGTACAGATCGAAACCGATGAGGCCGTCGAGCGAGAAGTTCGAATCGCGCGTGCGGTTGTATGCGCGATGCACTTTGCGATTGATCGCGAGCAAGAGCGCGACCGCGTGCTCCGCGACCGAGTTCGGCGAATAGTTGACGACGCGAACCACCTTGATGCCGAGCTTCGCGGCGGCCGCGAGATCGACGTTGTTGAAGCCGGTGCAGCGCAGCGCCACGAGACGCGTGCCGCCTTTGTGCAGCGCTTCGAGCACTTCGGCATTCGCCGTATCGTTGACGAAGATGCAGACCGCGCCGTAGCCCGCCGCGAGCTCGACGGTGTCCATGTCGAGCGACATGTCGTGGTACCGGAGCTTGTGGTTTTCCTTCTTGTTCGCCTGGTCGATGTACTGACGCTCGTAAGGGGTCGAACTATAGATCGCCACTTCCATGATGCACTCCTTGAAAATTGTATTGACGGGCCGGTCAAGAGCCTAACCCGCGGCCAGCGATATGGCGATCTGCACGAATAACACCTTGACGATGGTCATCGACGGAAAAATCATCGCGTACATGATGTCCGGCTGATCCGTCGGCGCGACGCGGTTCGCGAACGCGAGGATCGCCGGATTGCCGGTCGCGCCGCAGATCACGCCGATCGACGTGTCGAACGGCAGCCTGAAAATCCACAGGCAGCATATCGCCGTGACCGCCACGAGCACGAATACCGTGATGATGCTGAAGACGAGCAGAATCGGCCCGGCGGTGCCAACGGTGTCGACGAACTTCGGCCCGCACGAAATGCCCACTTGCGCGAGAAAAATCGTGAGGCCGAGATTGCGCAAGACGAGATTCGCGGACAGCGGCATCACCCAGACGAACGGCCCGTTGCGGCGCGCCTTGCCGAGACACAGCGCGACCAGGAGCAGCGCGGCGAGACCAAGACTGAACGCGCCGAGGCCGGGAATCGGCAGCGGAATCGCGCCGGCAAGCAAGCCCAGCGCCGCGCCGATGCCGAGGCAGATGAAGCTCAGGTCCGCCGTGCCCTTGATCGAATCGCCGAAGAACGTCCGCATGGTCGCCTGATGCGCGCGATTGACGAGCAGCCCGACGCGATCGCCCGCTTCGAGGATGAGATCGGGCGTCGAGAGCATGTCCGCGTCGCCGCGCCGCACGTGCGCAATGGCGCAGTTCACGCCATCGGGAAAGCGGATGTCGCCGAGCGCCATGCCGACGACCGCCGGATTCGACGCGAACACGCGCATGTAGTCGAGGTCCTCGCGATGGCTCGTCATGCGGCCCGGCTGCATTTCGCCGCAGAGCGCGGCGGCTTCTTCGAGCAGACGGCGATCGGTGCTCGTGGCGAGCAGCACGTCGTCAGCGCGCAGCGTGAGGTCGGCGGCGGGCAACTGATTGTGATGCGCGCGCCGCACCGCCGCGATCGCCACGCCCGAGGGCAGCCGGCTCGACAGCTCCGACAACCTGAGGCCGATGAGGCCCGCGTTTCGCAGCGCGATTTCGGCCGTTTCGAGTATCTTCGCGGGCGGCTTCTGAATCTTTATCTTCAGCGCAACGTTGAGCAGATAGATGAGCAGGATCGGCCCGGCGACGCCGAACGGATAGGAAATGCTGTACGCGACGGCCGCATCGTTGCTTTTCATCGATGCGATCGCGACCTGCAGGCTCGCCGTGCTGGTTCCGCTGCCGGCGAACATGCCGAGCGCATCGGCGAGCTTGATGCCGAAGTGGATGAAGCCGCACGCCACGAGGCCCGCGACGATCACGCCGACGCACGCGGCGATGTTCGCCTTCATGCCCTCGCGGCTCGTCAGTCCGCGAAAGAACTGCGCGCCGTACTGAATGCCGATGCCGTATAGGAACAGCAGCAGCCCCAGCGTGCCGAGCAACGGCGGCGGTGCGGACTTCGGCGCGAACGCGCCGATTGCGAGCCCGACGAACAGCACCGCGCCGGAGCCGAGGGCCACGCCTTTGATGTTGATTTCACCGATCAGATAGCCCAGCGCGATCGTCAGAAAAAGCGCGAACAACGACTGATTCTCGAGGAAGGTTCTGACTGCATCCATGCCGCCTCCTGTGGGTGGACAAAGCAACTCGGCAGTACACGAACATTAAAGGCGCTTTGCGTCGCACAGTCCAGCACCGCCGTGCGCATTCAACGGGACTGAAGCACGACGACGCTGCGCGCCTCGACGCGGCACGCACCGCGCTCGACGAGCGCCGTTTCGACATTCGGAACAATGTCGTTCGGCGATTCGGCAGATGTATCGACGACGCGCAGCCAGCTCGAATTGTCCACCGCCGGCAGCGCGGCCTCGCGCGCATCGTCGTTCATGTTGAGGACGATGTGCAGCATCGGCTCGCCCGGCGCGTGGCCCGCGAGCGTGAACGCCACGAAGCGCGCGCCGGGGTCGTGCCACGCGGGCGCATCGAGACGTTCGCCGTGCCATGCGACATCGGGATGCGTCTGTCCGTTCGCCGGACGTCCCGTCAGAAAGCGTCGGCGGCGCAGGCTCGCGTGACGCTTGCGCAGCGCGATCATCTCGCGCGTGAAACGCAACATGTCGCGCGCGTCGTCGGAAAGTTGCCAGTCCATCCACGAAAGCGCGTTGTCCTGACAGAACGCGTTGTTGTTGCCGCGCTGGCTGCGCAGGAGCTCGTCGCCGGCGAGAAGCATCGGCACACCTTGGCTCAGCAGCAGGATCGCGATGAAGTTGCGCGCCTGCCGAAGCCGCAGTTGGATGATCGCGGGATCGTCCGTCTCGCCTTCCGCGCCGCAATTCCACGACAGATTGTCGTTGCTGCCGTCTCGGTTGTCCTCGCCGTTCGCCTCGTTGTGCTTCGCGTCGTAGCTGACGAGATCGGCGAGCGTAAAGCCGTCATGGCACGTCACGAAGTTGATGCTGTTCGCGGGCAGCCGGCCATCGTCCTCGTAGAGGTCCGCGCTGCCCGCGATGCGCGTGCACACTTCGCCGACGACGCCCGGCTCGCCGCGCACGAAGCGCCGGATCGCGTCGCGATAACGCCCGTTCCACTCGGACCAGTCCATGCCGGGGAACGTGCCGACGTGATAAAGGCCGCCCGCATCCCAGGCTTCGGCGATCAACGGCACGCGCGCGAGGATCGGCGATGCTTCCATCGCCCAGGGTAACGGCGGCGTGCGCAGCAATTCGCCGTGCTCGCCGCGAGCAAAGACGCTCGCGAGATCGAAGCGAAAGCCGTCGACGCCGAGTTCGCGCACCCAGTATTCGAGGCAACGCATGATGAACGCCGACACCAGCGGATGATTGCAATTGACCGTATTGCCGCAGCCCGTGTAATCGAGGTATCGCCGCGAATCGTTCGGGTCGGACTGATAGAAGGCGTCGTTGGCGAAGACCTTGAAGTGGATCAGCGGGCCGTTGTTGCCCGCCTCCGACGTGTGATTGAACACGACATCGAGCAGCACGCGAATGTCCGCCGCGTGCAATGCGTCGACGAGTTCGCGGAATTCCTGCGGCGCCCGCGCGGGCTCGACGCAATAGCGCGGATGCGGGCTATAGAAGCCATATGTGCTGTAGCCCCAATAGTTGCGAAGTCCGCGCTCGGCGGCGAAGGCGGGAAGGTCCTGTTCGTCGAAGGCCATCACGGGAAGCAGTTCGACATGCGTGACGCCGAGCGCCTTCAGATAGGGAATCTTTTCGATGAGACCTGCGAACGTGCCCGGATGACGCACGCCGCTCGACGCATGCCGCGTGAAGCCGCCGACATGCAGTTCGTAGATGATCGCGTCGTCGAGGGTGCGGATGTCCACGTCGTCGACGGGCCGATTCAACGGCTCCGTCACGATGCCTCTGAGCGACGCGTGTTCGGCGGCGTGCACAGCGGCGGCCTGCGCGCGATCGTAGAAGCGGTCGCTCACGCCGCGCGCTTGCGGATCGAGCAGTTCCTTCCGGCTCGCGGCTTCGTCGCTCATCTGGGGCACGTCGAGCGGGCCGTATGCGCGCCACGTATAGCAGCAACGCAGCGGCAGATCTTCGACGAACACATGCCAGAAGAAATACGTGCGGTTCGTTTCGCTCGTGAGCGCGATGACCTGAAACGGTTCGACGCTCTCTTCCGATGCGTACAGCAATAGTTCGACGCGCGTCGCGCGCCGGCAGAACGCGCAGAAGTTGACGCCGCCCGGCATGACCGTCGCGCCGAGCGGGAAGCGCGAGCCGGTCCGCGTGCGATAGCCCGCGTGATCGTGCGCGACTGCAGGAACATCGCTCATGGTCGTCTCCCGCTTCGCTTCGTCACACTGAGCAAGGATATGTGAGGCGTCGCGGATTACAAGTGGACGGCTCGGGCGCGCGTCGCATCGGCGGGTGTTAAGCGTTTCAATATTTCTGTCGGATCGTTTCATCCGCTTGACCCCATTCGGATTCCGGCTACAACGGAATCAGTGCACACGTTGCGTGGAATCGGTCATGCCATCCGAACAAACGTTACAAGAAGGCTCGAGCGGCGGCGGCGTGCAAGGCTGGTCGCGTCATGTGCCGTTGATCGCGTTGCTGCGCGACTATCGCGTGGGGTGGCTGAAGAACGACATCATCGCCGGACTCGTGCTGACGACGATGCTCGTGCCCGTCGGCGTCGCATATGCGCAGGCGTCGGGCGTGCCGGGCGTGTGCGGCCTCTATGCGACGATCGTCCCGCTACTCGCCTACGCGATCTTCGGCCCGAGCCGCATTCTCGTGCTCGGCCCCGATTCCGCGCTCGCCGCGCCCGTGCTCGCGGTCGTCGTGCTGAGCGCATCCGGCGATCCGTCGCGCGCGATCGCCGTCGCGGGCATGATGGCGATCGTCTCCGGTATGGTGTGCGTCGTTTTCGGCTTGCTCAAGCTCGGCTTCGTCACCGAGTTGCTCTCGAAGCCGATTCGCTACGGCTATATGAACGGCATCGCGCTGACCGTGCTGATCAGCCAGTTGCCGAAGCTCTTTGCGATATCCATCGAAGATCACGGGCCGTTGCGCGATCTCGCGACTCTCGCCAAAGGCATCGCCGCTGGCCAGTCGAACTGGTACAGCTTCGCCGTCGGCGCGGCGAGCCTCGCGCTCATTCTCCTGCTCAAGCGCTTCGACAAGGTGCCGGGCATTCTCATCGCCGTCGTGCTCGCGACGCTATGCGTGAGCGTGTTCCATCTCGACCAGCGCGGCGTGAAAGTGCTCGGGACCATCCCGCAAGGACTGCCCGCGTTCTCGCTGCCGTGGCTGAGCGATGCCGATTTCGTGCGCATCGTGCTCGGCGGCTGCGCGGTCGCGCTCATCGCTTTCGCCGATACCAGCGTGCTGTCCCGCACCTTCGCGGCGCGCGCCAATACGCGCGTCGATCCGAATCAGGAGATGATCGCGCTCGGCGTCGCCAATCTCGCGACCGGTCTGTTTCAGGGCTTCCCGGTCAGCAGCAGTTCGTCGCGCACGCCTGTCGCGGAAGCGGCGGGCGCGCGCACGCAGGTGACGGGCATCGTCGGCGCGGTGGCGGTGGCGGCCGTGCTGCTCGCCGGGCCGAATCTGCTGCGTCATCTGCCGAGCAGCGCGCTCGCGGCCGTCGTGATTGCCGCGGCCATCGGACTATTCGAGTTCAGGGATCTGAAGCGCATCTATCGCATTCAGCAATGGGAGTTCTGGCTGTCGATCTGCTGCTTCGCCGGCGTGGCGGTGTTCGGTGCGATTCCCGGCATCTGCATCGCCGTGGTGATCGCGGTCATCGAATTTCTATGGGATGGATGGCGGCCGCATTACGCCGTGCTCGGGCGCGTGGAAGGACTGCGCGGTTATCACGACACGATGCGATACCCGCAAGCGGAACAGGTTCCGGGCCTGCTGCTGTTCCGCTGGGACGCGCCGCTTTTCTTCGCGAACGCCGAGCTGTTCCAGCAGCGCGTGCTCGAAGCGGTGAAGCAGGCGCCGACGCAAGTCAAACGCGTCGTCGTGACGGCCGAGCCGGTCACGAGCGTCGATGTCACGTCCGCCGACATGCTGCGCGAACTGCATCGCGCGTTGCAGGAACGCGGCATCGCGCTGCATTTCGCCGAGATGAAAGACCCGGTTCGCGACAAGCTCAGGCGCTTCGAACTGACGCCGATCTTTCCCGATGCGTGCTTTCATCCGACGATAGGCAGCGCCGTCGACGCCTGGCTCGCCTGTCAGACGCCCGCCGCCTGAATGTCGGCGAAGCGCGCCCGGAGCGTCTTCTTGTCGATCTTGCCGACGCTCGTCTTGCTGATCGCGTCGATGAAGCGCACGTCGCGCGGCACCGCATAGCGCGAGATGCGTCCGGTTTCGGCGATGCCGCGCAGATATCGCGTGATCATTTCCTCCGTGATCGGCGCCGCGCAATCCGGCTTCTGCACGACGAGCGCGAGCGGGCGTTCGCCCCACTTCGCATCGGGCACGCCGATCACCGCGACCTCGGCCACGCCCGGCAACTGCGAGATCAGGCTTTCGACTTCGAGCGACGACACCCATTCCCCGCCCGACTTGATGACGTCCTTCGCGCGATCGGTGATGCGCAGATAGCCGTCGGCATCGACGTTGCCGATGTCCTGCGTATGCAGCGCGCCGCCTTCCCACAACGTCGCGGATGCCTCGTGATTCTTCAGATAGCCTTGCGTGAGCCACGGCGCGCGCGCGACGATCTCGCCGCACGTGCGGCCATCGCGCGGCGCTTCGCGCAGTTCGTCGTCGACGATGCGCAAGTCGACGAGCGGAATCGCGCGGCCCGTCGTGCAACGCAGGCGCACTTGCTCGTCGGCGTGGAGCGTGTCCGCGTGCGGGGGCAATTGCGCGAGACTCAGCAGCGGACCGCTCTCCGACATGCCGTATCCCGAGAACACGTCGATGCCGCGTCCGAGCGCCGCGCGCGCGAGTCCTTCGGTCAGCGCGCCGCCGCCGATCACGACCTTCCATCGGCGCAAATCGACGGCTTCGGCATCCGGGCACGTCAGAAGCATATGCAGGATCGTGCCGACGCAATGCGAGAACGTCACGCCTTCTTCCTCGATCAGACGCATGATGTTCTGCGGCACATAGCGGCCGGGGTACACCTGCTTCACGCCGAGCATCGTCGCGATGTAGGGCATGCCCCACGCGTGCACATGGAACATCGGCGTGAGCGGCATGTAGACATCGCCGCGATGAAAGCGCTGGCCGCTCGCCGGGCTCGCGAGCGCGGCCATTCCGGCAATCGTATGCAGCACGAGCTGGCGATGCGAAAAGTACACGCCCTTGGGCTTGCCGGTCGTGCCGGTCGTGTAGAACGTCGTGGCGCGCGTGTTCTCGTCGAAATCGGGAAACTCGCGCACGGGATCGGCGGCGGCGAGCATCGCTTCGTATTCGCGCGCGAACCCGATGCCGTGCTCCGGAACCGCGACGCCTTGCTCATCGATCCAGATGAAAGTACGCACGGTTTCGAGGCGCGTTCTGATCGCGTCGATCACCGGCAGGAAATCGGTATGCACGATCAGCATGTCCGCGCCCGCATGATTGAGCGTGTACAGAATCTCGTCCTGCGAAAGCCGCACGTTCACCGATTGCAGGACCGCGCCCATCATCGGCACGGCGAAATAGCATTCGAGATAGCGATGGGTGTCCCAGTCCATCATCGCGACGGTGCTGCCATGCTTCGCGCCGAGCGCGTCGAGGGCATTCGCGAGGCGCGCGACGCGCTCCGTCATCGTGCGATACGACTGCCGCACCGCGCCGCGATAGACGATCTCCTGATCCGGCGAATTCGCGAGCGGCGTGTGCAGCAACTGCTTGATGAGCAACGGGTACGAATACGCGTCGGGCGCGGCGTGCGGGTCGAAATACGTGTCTTGCATCCTTGTCTCCAAATATTCAGAAGTTGTGGCGCAGGCCGAGCATGGCCGCGGTCGTCGACTTGCCCGGCGCGGTCGGCTGGCCGTAGGCGATCATCTGGTTCATCGTGCCGTTGTTGTCGACGTGGCCGACTTCGGCATACGCGAGCGTGCGCTTCGACAGGTTGTATTCCGCGCCGATCGCGAATTCCAGCGAGTGATTCGACGACTGGTTCTTGTCCTTGATGTAGTAGACGCCGGTCGTCACGTTGAGATTGGGCGCGAAGCGATAGCCAAGACCGCCCGAGTACATGTCGAAGTTCGCGCGATCCGAATCGGCGGGGTTCTTGCCGTTCGCGTAGGACATCGAGATCGAGAAGCCGTGCGTCGTGTACAGGCCGCCGAAATACATCATGCGATTGTTGTTGAGTCCGGTGGGCACGGAGCCGGGCGCGGGATTCGCGTCGTGGCCGTTGTAGTAGACAGCCGTCAGCGTCAAGCCGAAGTTCGAGTACTTCAGCACCGCCGATTCGCGCGTGCCGCCCTGAAACTGTCCCGCCACGCCGCCGGGCGCATATTCGAGCGATGCCGACAAACCCGCATACGTCGGCGACTGATACACGAGCGCGTTGCTGTCGTAGAGCGCGCCGATCGAGCCGTTGGTGCTCGTGCCGGGCCAGCCGGCCGCCGTGTTCATGCCGAGCCATGCGGTCAGCACGCTGCCGAAATACTGCGCGCGGCGCACGTCGGTGTCGTACATCGCCCAGATCATCGGCACGATCTGGCGGCCCGCGTTGAAGGTGCCGAACGGGCCGGACACGCCGATCGTCGCGTATTGATTGAACATCGCGGTGGCGCCGGGCGTATCGGAGAGGCCGGTCTTGCCGGTGCCCGAATCGAACGAGCCTTGCAGCTTCACGTTGATGAAGTAGCCGCCGCCGAGATCTTCGCTGGCCTTCAGGCCCCAGACGCTCGAATAGATGCCGCCGTCCTTGAAGCGATACACCTTCCCCGTGTCCCGCGCGTTGCGCGCGAAGCTCGCCGCCGACGTGCTCTGATACATGAGGCCGGCGTCGAGCACGCCATAGAGCGTCACGGTGGATTGCGCATGCGCGCCGCCGGCGGCCAGCACGAGCCCTGCGGCAGTGGCGAATCTGAGCTTCATCGAGTCTCCTGATCTTGTTCTGGATGCGCCGCGCACCGATAGGGTCGCGGCGTCAGGAGGCAAGAATACGCATCGGCCAAGTGCCGAACCCCTCTCACGGAGAGAGGGGTAGGGATTGCGAGAGAGGCGGGAAAACCCTGCTGAAAACGCTTGAAAAAGGCGCTATTGCACGCCTTCGAGCAGGCCGAGCGCGATGGCGCGGCGCACCGCGTGCTTGCGCGAACTGGCGTCGAGCTTGCCGAAGAGATTCTTCAGATGCCACTTGACGGTGCCCTCGCCGACCGCCGCCGCGAGCGCGATTTCCTTGTTGCTCAAGGTGCGCGCGAGCAGTTCGAGAATCTCGCGCTCCTTCGGCGTGAGGATCACGCTCGGCAACGCGCGCGGCCCGCCTTCGCCCGAACGCGGCGGCACGCGCACGACATGCGGCGGCACGACCGGGCGCTCGCCGGCATCCACGCCGCCCGCTTCGCTCACGCGCCGCGCCCAGTCGGCGAGACCGGGATGCGCGTCGATCAACACGCGCCCGAGGTGATACGTGCGCGCGAGGTTCAGCGCTTCGAGAAACGGCGCGTGGCCGTCGCCCGTCGCGCGTTCCTGGGCGAACGCGCGCAACGCCATCAGCTCGATGCGCTCGCGTCCGCGCTTCATCGTCGCGGCGATCTGTTCCGCGCGCGCGAGCGGTTCGACCGCAGCCGGCCAGTCCTGACGCGCGAGCGCCGCGCCGCCGTGCGCCATCGTCTGCAGCATCTGCACGGAGCGGCTCCAGATCGGCCCGCGCGTGGCGATGTGTTCATCGACGATCGCGTCGATACGCTCGACGAGCGCATCGCAGGTCTGCGCGCGATAGCGTCCCGCATGCGCGCTCACCTGCTCCGCGAGGCTCGTCACGCAAAGACGCGGCAGATTGCGCGCGACGCCCATCGTGTAAAGCATTTCGAGCAGATCGAGCGCGCGATGCTCGTCGCCGCGCAACGCCGCGATGCGCGCCGCCGTGCGATATGCGAGCACGACGGTCTCCGGCAACGCCGCGCGTTCGAGCACGTCGAGACGGTTGGCGAGCAGCGCGGCGGCCTCGTCGATGCGATCGTCCTCATACGCGATCGACGCGCACGTCGCCGCGAACATGCACGTCAGCGGATGACGCCGCCCGAGGTCTTCTTCGGCGCTCGCGAGCGCGGGCAGCAGGACGCTTTCGGCGAGCTTCACCTGTCCTTCCTGAAGCCACGTCAGGCCGACCATGTGATCGCCCCAGCGCACGACATAGCCGAGCCCCTTGCCGATCTGCGCGCGCGTCACCGCCTGTTGCAGACGCCGCGCCTGCGCCGGCTCGCCGAGCAGCATCGCGCGGGCGGCGAGGCGGTTCGCATGCGACTGCGCGAGCCACGAGTCCTTGGGCGGCGGCGTCTGCGCCCACGGCTCGAAAAGCTTCAGGAAGCGGTCGGGATCGTCGGCGTACCACGCGGCCGCGCTCAGGATCAACGCGCATTCGTAACGCAAGGCGTCGTCCGCACCCGGCGATGCAAGCACGCGCTCGACCTGACGCTGCGCCTCGTGATGACGTTCGCCCAGCGCGAGCGCCCACGCGACCGCCAGACACAGGCGCGGACGCTTTTCCAGTTCCGCTTCCGGCAGACGTTCCAGCCACTCGAGCACGGTGCCGAGCTGGCCTTGCTTCACGGCGTCGTGCAGCGACTGCTCCGCGAGTTCGTACGCATGTTCGCGCTCGCCCGCCGCATGCGCGTGGCGCGCCGCCTGTTCGAGCATGCCGCGCGCGCCGAGCCAGCGGGCCGCGCGCCGATGCAGTTCCGCGCGCGCATCGTCCGCGAGCGCGGCAAAGCGCGTCTGCAGCACGTCGCGCACGAGCGGATGCAGGCGGCACCAGTCGCTCTCCTCCGCCGTCACGAAGACGGGCGTATCGCGCGTGAGACGTGCGAGGCGTTGCGGCGCGTCGGCGTCGCCGGTCAGGGCTTCGCACAAGTCGGGATGCAGCACGTCCACGACGCTGATGTCGACGAGCAGGCGTTCATCGGCGGATGACAGCTCGCTCAACAGCGCCGCGACGAGCGGTTCGCGCAAGCCGCGCGGGCCCGCCGCGAGATTGTCGAGCGCCGTGCGCGGGTCCTGCGCGCGCGCCATCGCGGTGAGCGCGAGTTGCAGGCCGAGCGGCCAGCCGCCGGTGATTTCGAAGAGGCGCGCGGCGGCATCGGCGTCGACGCGCGCGCCGAAACGCTGCGTGACGAGCGCGATGGTTTCATCGACGCGAAAACGCAGCGCGTCCGGCGCGACGAGTTCGGCCTGTCCGTAGGCGAGCAGTTCCGCCGCGGGCTTGTCGAGCCCCTGCCGGCCCGCCGCGACGATGCGCAGATTCTGCGGCGCGTTGTGCATCACGTAATCGAGCAGTTGCGCGCCGGGTTCCGGCAGACGATCGGCTTCGTCGACGATCAGCACGACATCGAGCGATAGCTGCGCAAGCTCGGCCAGCCACGCGGTGGCGAGATCGAACGCGCCGGCGGGCACGCCCGGATTTTCCGCGATGAGACGCCCGAACGAGGGCCGCGCGCAGCATGTCCGGATCGCGTGGACGAGCGCGCGCAGGAAGCGCTCCGCGTCGTCGCGATCGTCGGCGAGCAGCCACGCGACCGCCGCGCCGTGCGCCAGAAACTCGCGCCGCCATTGCGCGAGCAGCGACGTCTTGCCGTAACCCGCGCCGGCCTGCACGAGCACGATCTGGCTGCGTGCGGTGTCGGCGTTCAAACGGGCGCGCGCGAGCAGCCCGGACGGCGCGCGCGGCGCCATCGTCTTCAGAACGAGCTCGGTGGATGGGGAGTCGGTGGGCATCGGTAATTTTTTGTCTTCCATCTAGGATGGTTCGGATCGCGCGCGTGCGTCAAGCCCCTCCCGCCGCGAGAGGGGCGCTCGGCCGCCGCCCGCACTACGATTCGATCAACCGTGCAATTGAAACCGAAGGATCACCATGTACCGACATCTGCTCGTGCCCGTCGAGCGCAACGACGCCAGCGTCGAGGCGACTGGCCATGCGGCCGAGCTCGCGCGCTCGCTCGGCGCACGCATCACGTTCGTCAGCCTGCATGCGGGCGCGAGCGACGATGCGGCGCAGCATCGCCGGATCGCGGCCGCCCTCGCCCGCGCCGAAGCCGCCGCTCGCGCGCACGGCGTGCCGGCGACGGTGCTCGGCGTGCAGGGCATCGATTCGGCGGCGGCGAACGATTACGACCTCGTGTGCATCGCGCAAGGCAGCGCGGTGCCGCCCTTGCCGGGCGTGGCCGTGCTGATCGCGCCGAGCGACGCGCGCCCGATGGTCACGAAGGCGGCGGGCGCGCTGCTCGCCGTGCATCGGATGCGCTCGGACGCTTACGACGATGCATTGCGCACTTCGCGACCCGATGCGCGGACGATCGAGCGTCTTCGCGAAACACATCACGAAGAAACCGCGCTGACCACGGCATTGCGCGAGCGCACATCGACGCTCGATGCCGAACTCGACGAACTCGCGCGCCTCGCCGAACGCGAAGCGGCGCTGCTCGCGCGCGTCGCGGCATCGATCGCGAATGGGGAGGTCATCGACGACACATTGCTTGCGAGCGCGCGCTTCGCGTGCGAACGCATGGGACGCATCGAAGGCGTCGTGCTGCCGGCCGCGCGCCGCTATCTGCGCGACGCCGACTGGAACGCGCTCGCGCGCTGAACGCCATACAGGAAACAGAGACTCAAGGAGACGAAACAATGGCACATGCAATCCGCTTTCACGAAACCGGCGGTCCGGAAGTGTTGCGCTGGGAAGAAGTCGCCGTGGGCGAACCCGGCCCGTTGGAGGTCCGTCTGCGTCACGAGGCCGTCGGGCTCAATTTCGCGGACACGTATTTCCGCTCGGGCCTCTATCCGGTGCCGCTGCCTTCGGGCATGGGCGTCGAAGCGGCGGGCGTCGTCGAGAAGGTCGGCGCGAACGTCACGCATCTGAAGGAAGGCGATCGCGTGACCTACACTGGTTTCATCAACACGCTCGGCGCGTACAGCACGGAGCGCATCATTTCCGCCGCGCCGCTCGTCAAGCTGCCCGATGCGATCGACTGCACGCGCGCCGCCGCCATGACGATGCGCGGCCTCACCGCCGCCTATCTGATGACGCGCATCCGCCGCTTCGAGCGTGGCGACACGCTGCTTTTGCACGCGGCGGCGGGCGGCGTCGGGCTGATCGTGTCGCAATGGGCGAAGCTGCTCGGCGTGACGGTGATCGGCACGGTATCGAGCGAAGAGAAAGCGCGCGTGGCGCGCGAGCATGGCGTGGCGCACACGATCGACTACAGCCGCGAGGACGTGGCCGCGCGCGTGCGCGAACTGACCGATGGCAAGGGCGTGAACGCGGTATTCGACAGCGTCGGCAAGACCACTTTCAACGCATCGCTCGATTCGCTCGCGCGCCGCGGTCTGATGGTGTGCGTCGGCACCGCATCGGGTCCGATTCCGCCGTTCGATCCGCAATTGCTCGCGATGAAAGGCTCGCTCTATCTGACGCGCCCGGCGCTCGCGGATTACATCGCCGATCCGGCCGAGAAGAATGCGCTCGCCGCCGAACTCTTCGATCACGTCGCGAGCGGGCGCATTCGCATCGAGATCAACCAGCGCTATGCACTGCGCGACGCGGCGGACGCTCATCGCGATCTCGAAGCGCGCAAGACCACGGGTTCGTCCGTGTTCGTCGTCTGAGGAGACATTCATGCGTATCGAACAACTTACTTGCGCGATCGGCGCGGAACTCACCGACGTCAATCTCGCCGACGCCATTCACGACGACGCCCTCTTCGCCGAAATCCGCGCCGCGTTGCTCGCGCATCGCGTGCTTTTTCTGCGCGATCAGGAAATCACGCGCGCGGAGCACGTCGCGTTCGCGCGGCGCTTCGGCGAACTGGAGGATCATCCGGTCGCGGGAAGCGATCCGGACCATCCGGGGCTCGTGCGTATCTACAAGTCGCCCGATCAGCCGAACGACCGCTACGAAAACGCGTGGCACACGGACGCGACCTGGCGCGTCGCGCCGCCCTTCGGCTGCGTGCTGCGCTGCGTGGAAACGCCGCCCGTCGGCGGCGACACGATGTGGGCGAACATGGTGCTCGCGTATGAGAAGCTGCCCGCGCACGTCAAGGAACAGATCGCGGATTTGCGCGCGCGGCACAGCATCGAGGCGAGTTTCGGTGCGGCGATGCCTATCGAGAAACGCCTCGCGCTGAAGGCGCAGTTTCCCGATGCCGAGCATCCCGTCGTGCGCACGCATCCGGAAACGGGCGAGAAGGTGCTGTTCGTCAACGCCTTCGCGACGCACTTCACCAACTATCACACGCCGGAGCGCGTGCGCTTCGGGCAGGACGCGAATCCCGGCGCGGGGCAGTTGCTCGCGTATCTGCTGAGCCAGGCGTATATCCCGGAATATCAGGTGCGCTGGCGCTGGAAGAAGAACAGCATCGCCATCTGGGACAACCGCAGCACGCAGCATTACGCGGTGATGGACTATCCGCCGTGTCATCGCAAGATGGAGCGCGCGGGGATCATCGGCGACGTGCCCTTCTGATGGATCGACGCATGAACGCACCGACGATACTCATGGTCCCCGGCCTGCGCGATCACGTCGAGGACCACTGGCAGACGCATTACGCCAACGCGCATGACAACGTGCGTACCGTGCCGCCGCTGCAACGCGACAAGCTCGATCGGAGCGCGCGGGTCGCCGCGCTCGACGCGGCGCTCGCGCAGATCGACGGACCGGTCGTGCTCGTCGCGCACAGCGCCGGCGTGATGATTTCCGTGCACTGGGCGCAGCGGCATCGTCGCGAGATTCAGGGCGCGCTCTTCGTCACGCCGCCCGATTTCGATTCGCCGCTGCCGGAAGGCTATCCGTCAGTCGATGAACTCGAGCTGCACGGATGGCTGCCCACGCCGCGCGAACGCCTGCCGTTTCCGTGCGTCGTCGCGGCGAGCCATGACGATCCGCTCGCGCGCTTCGAACGCGTCGCCGGCATGGCGCACGACTGGGGCGCGCGGCTCGCCGATCTCGGCCGCGTCGGGCACATGAATCCGGCGTCGGGATTCGGCCTCTGGCGCGACGCCGGGCGATACATCGCGGAGATCACCGAGCGTTAAGCCGACAAGCTCGCGAGGATATTCGCCGCTGCCCGCGCCGCCACTTCGCAGCCGAGCACGATGTGCGACTCCGCCGTGTCCTCGATGAAATCGTGACTCACTCCGCCGATGCTCGGCACGAACAGCATGCACGCCGGCACATGATGCGCGATCACCTGCGCATCGTGCGACGCGCCGCTCGGCATGCGTTCCCACTGACCCGGCGCGAGCGCTTCGGCGGCCTCCGCGATATGCGCCTGCAAGGCGGCGTCCATCACGACGGGCGCTTCGGGCGGCTCGCTGTCCGTCATCGCGACACCGATTTTCCCTTCGGCATTGAAGTCGCGGATCAGCGCGGCGAGCGCGGCTTCCATCGCGCGCAAACGCTCCGCGCTGGCGTCGCGGAATTGCAGATACATGTCCGCCGCGCCCGGCACCACGCTGAACGAACCCGGATCGAGCTCGATGCGCCCGACGGTCCAGACGGTATCGGCATCGGCGATCGCGCGAAACGCTTCGTCCATGCGCGCGATGAACGCAACGAGCGCCGCGCCCGCATCGCGCCGGATCGACATCGGCGTCGTGCCCGCGTGATTGCGCTGCCCGGTGAAGCGCAGCTTCAGCTCGCGTATGCCGACGATCGTCGTCACCACGCCGATCGACTTGCCGTGCGCCTCCAGCCGTCCGCCCTGCTCGATGTGCGGTTCCAGATACGCCTTGTGCCGCGCCCTGTCGATACGCACGCGCGCCGCGCCGATGAGTCCGGCTTGCGCGAGCGCATCGCCGAGCAGGACGCCTTCGCGATTGCGCGCGTGGCGCAGGGCTTCATCGACGGCTTCGCCGACGAAACTGCGGCTGCCGAGAAAGCCCGAGAACGTGCCTTCCTCGTCGATCCACGATGCGACGTCCACCGCGAAATGACGCGTCGTTTCGCATTCGGCGAGCGCCCGCGCGATTTCGAGGCCGTAAATGACGCCGAGCGCGCCGTCGAGCCAGCCGCCGGTCGGTTGCGTGTCGGTGTGCGAGCCGATCAAAAGCGCCGGGCCGGCGTTGCGCGAGCGGCCGAACACGGTGCCGACGCCGTCGATCGTCGCGGCGAGTCCCGCTTCGTTCATGCGGCCCGCGAGCCAGCGGCGCGCGTCCATATCGACCGATGACAGCGAGAGGCGCACGACGCCCGGACCGGTTGCGCCGAACGTGCGCAGATGACGGAGGTCGTCGAGCAGGCGGGCGGGATTGATCTTCAGCACTGTTTGTCCTTGATGTAGTCGTTACGTTTGAGTGCGCGCCTCGCGCCGCACTTCCTGCGGCGGCACGCCGAAGCCGCGCATGAATGCTTCGCGCATGTGACGGCGGTCCCTGAAGCCCGTTTCCTGCGCGATCGTTTCGAGCGAATGCCGGCTTTTCTCGATCATCAGACGCGCCGCTTCGAGCCGCAATCCTTCGATGGCTTTCGCCGGCGACTGCCCCGTCTCCAGCGTGAAGACGCGGCTGAACTGACGCGGGCTCAGATGCGCCTCGCCCGCGAGCTCCTCGACCGTCAGCGGCCGGTTCAGATTCTTGCGCGCATAGTTCAGCGCATTCTGGATGCGATCGGACTTCGGCGCGAGATCGAGCATTTCCGAATGCTGCGACTGCCCGCCCGCGCGACGCTGATGCATGACGAGCTTGTGCGCGACCGAACGGGCGATATCGGCGCCGAGATCCTTCTCGACCATCGCGAGCGCGAGATCGAGCCCCGCGGTCATGCCCGCCGACGTCCAGACCGGGCCATCGACAATGAAGATGCGGTCTTCTTCCACTTGCACATCGGGATAAAGCCGCTGCATGTCGCGCGCGTAGGCCCAATGCGTGGTCGCGCGGCGATTCGCGAGCAGGCCCGCTCCGGCCAGCACGAATGCGCCCGTGCAGATGCCCGCGATACGCCGCGTGCGCTTCGCCGCGCGGCGCAGGAACGCGAACACGTCGGCGGGCGGCGCGATCGTGAGCGGCGTGGTGACGCCGACGGCGATCCAGGTGTCCATCTGCGTGCGCGCGGTGATCGCTCGCGTGTCGATCTTCATGCCGAGCGACGAGCGCACTTCGCCGCCCGCCGTCGAATAATTTTCGATGCCGTAGAACGCCTCGCCCGATACGTCGTTCGCCATTTCGAAAACCGTCTGCGAGGCGAGCGCCATGATCTGGAAGCCGTCGCTCAATAAATAGCCGATGCGGTGCATGTCGTTTTCCTGCCGCGCGATGTCACGAATCACTACCCTATACGTCATTTGCGTCACGGTCAAATCCGGCCAGAATTCACTCACGCAATCAACCACTTGTTTTCTGACGGAGTGAAACATGACGCAGACACACCTCGGCACCGCGCTCGTCACGGGCGCGTCTTCCGGAATCGGCGCGGTCTATGCGGACCGCCTCGCGCGGCGCGGCTACGACCTCATTCTCGTCGCGCGCAATCGCGACAAGCTCGCGGCGCTCGCCGAACGCATCACGAACGAGACGCGCCGCAGCGTCGAGATTCTCGATGCCGATCTGAACGACCGCAGCGCGCTCGCCACTGTCGAAGCGAAGCTGAAGAATGACGCGAGCATCACGCTGCTCGTGAACAACGCGGGCATCGGCACGCATACGCCTTTGCTCGACAGCGACGTCGACGCGATGACGCGCATGATCGATCTCAACGTGACCGCGCTCACGCGCCTCGCTTACGCGGCGGTGCCCGGCTTCGTCGCGCGAGGCCGTGGCGCGATCATCAACATTGCGTCGATCGTCAGCATTGCGCCGGAGATCCTCAACGGCGTGTATGGCGGCACCAAGGCGTTCGTGCTCGCGTTCAGCCAGTCGCTGCATCGCGAACTGGCGGGCAAGGGCGTGCGCGTGCAGGCCGTGCTGCCCGGCGCGACGGCCACCGACTTTTGGGAAACGGGCGGCCTGCCGATCGAGAATCTCGACAAGGCGATCGTGATGTCGGCGGGCGATATGGTCGATGCGGCGCTCGTCGGCTTCGATCGCGATGAGCTCGTGACGATTCCGTCGCTGCACGACGGCGCGAAGTGGGACGCGTACGAAGCGGCGCGGCAGGCGATGGCGCCGGAGTTGTCGGCGAACAAGCCGGCTGCACGGTATGTATCGGGCGCTTCAAGCCTTTCGTGACGCGGAATCCGCTCGCCGTGGCGCGAAGCACATGACGAGCGGTATCAGCGCGAGCGCGGCGCCGGTGTAGAAGGTCGCCGGCGCGCCATGGCGATCCCAGATCCATCCGGCGATCGCGCTCGCCAGCACCATGCAGACGCCGCTCGCGAGATTGAACACGCCGAATGCGGTGCCGCGCAGGGAAGGCGGCGCGGATTCGGCGACCATCGCCGCGAGAATGCCTTGCGTGAAGCCCATGTGCAGTCCCCACAAGGCGACGCCCGCGAACAGCGTGAGCATCGACGATCCCGCGCCGAGCAGCACATCGGCCGCGATCAGCAGCGCCAGGCCGCAGGCGAGCAACGCGCGCCGGTCCCATCGATCGGACAGCACGCCCGCCGGATACGCGCTCGCCGAATACGCGAGGCTCATCACGACCATCACGGCGGGAATCCACCCGATATCGAGTCCTGTCTGCTGCGCGCGCAGTACCAAGAACGCCTCGCTGAAGCGCGCGAGCGTGAAGGTCGCGCCGATCGCGACGACATACCAGTAGCGCCCAGAAAACTCGCGCATCGACCGCCAGTGCAGCGGCGAGCGGAAGCTCTCGCCTCGTGCGGACGCGCTTTCCGGCTCACGCACGCCGAACAGAATGATGATGACGGCGATGAACGCCGGCACCGTCGCGAACCAGAGCACCGTGCGGATGTGATCGGAGAACGCGAGCATCAGCACGATGGCGAGCAACGGCCCGGCGAACGCGCCGATCGTGTCCATCGACTGCCGCAGGCCGAAAGCGGCGCCACGGATTTCCGGCGGCGCGACATCCGCGACCAGCGCATCGCGCGGCGCGCCGCGAATGCCCTTGCCGAAGCGATCGACGAGACGCGCGGCCACGACCAGCGCGGGCGTTTCGGCGAGGGGGAACAGCGGCTTTGTCAATGCCGCGAGGCCGTAGCCGAAGAGCAGCAGGCCCTTGCGGCGTCCGAGCCAGTCGCTCAGCGCGCCCGAAAAGACTTTCACGATCATCGCGGTTGCTTCGGCTGCGCCTTCCAGCGCGCCGAGTGCGGTGACGCTCATGCCCATGGTCGTCACGAGGTAGATCGGTAGAAGCGCATGCACCAGCTCGGAGGACAGGTCCATGAACAGGCTGACGAGGCCGAGCGCCCAGACGGTGCGTGGGATCGGCGGGCGCGGTGTGGCGAAAGGAGATGGCATGGGCTCGATTCGTGTCATCGATTCGATGTCATCGTGCCAAAGAATGGCCCAGCGTGGCGGTCCGATCGCGCATTCCGCTCGCTCATCCGCCTCACACCGCGCCCGCAAAAAAAATCGCCCCGCTCAAAGCGGGGCGATTTCGTTTCCGGCGAGCGCGCATCGAATCACGTCACCGGCGCCGGATTGAACAACACAAGCGCGTTGTGCAGCTTCAACGCCTCGGCCTTCGTCTGCTTCTTCCCGCTCGCGACATCGAGCATCAGCCGGAACAGTTCCCAGCCCACATCGGCGATGGTCGCCTCGCCCGTCGCGATGGTTCCCGCGTTCACGTCCATCAGATCGTGCCAGCGGCGCGCGAGATCGGAGCGCGTCGCGACCTTCAGCACCGGCACTTCGGCGAGGCTGTACGGCGTGCCGCGCCCCGTCGTGAAGACATGAAGGTTGATGCCCGCCGCGAGCTGCAGCGTGCCGCAGATGAAATCGCTCGCAGGCGTCGCCGCGTAAATCAGACCCTTCTGCTTCACCTTCTCGCCCGGCGACAGCACGCCCGAAATCGTCGATGACCCCGACTTGACGATGGAACCCATCGCCTTCTCGACGATGTTCGACAGCCCGCCCTTCTTGTTGCCCGGCGTCGTGTTCGCGCTGCGGTCCGCGCCGCCGCGCTTCAGATAATCGTCGTACCACTGCATCTCGCGGATGATCGCCTGCGCCACCTCACGGTTCGCCGCGCGCGCCGTCAGTTGCGCGACGCCGTCACGCACTTCCGTGACCTCCGAGAACATGACGGTCGCGCCCGCGCGCACCAGCAGATCGGTCGCGAAACCGACCGCCGGATTCGCCGTCAGCCCGGAAAACGCATCGCTGCCGCCGCACTGCACGCCGACGACGAGATCCGCCGCCGAACACGTCTCGCGACGGCGATTGTTGAGGCGCTTCAGATGCGTCTCGGCCATCCGCATGATCGACTCGATCATCGAGCCGAAGCCGACGTGCGCCTCGTCCTGCAACACGACCGTGCCGCCGTTGTCGTCGTGCGTGTTGTCGCCGATATCGGCCACGTCTTCCGTTTCCGCCGATGCCGCCGCGATCGGAATCGTGCCCGGCGGCATCAGGCGTTCCGGTTGGAGCTTCTCGCAGCCGAGCGACACCATCATCACTTCGCCGCCGAAGTTCGGATTCAGCGCGATGTTGCGCACCGTGCGGATCGGCACCATCGCGTCGGGCGCGTCGATGGCCACGCCGCAGCCGTATGTGTGACCGAGGCTCACGACGTCATCGACATTCGGATACCGCGGCAGCAGTTCCGCCTTGATGCGCGTCACGGCGTGCTGCACGACGTCCGCGACGCATTGCACCGTCGTCGTGATCGCGAGGATGTTGCGCGTGCCGACCGAGCCGTCGGCGTTCCGATAACCCTCGAACGTGAAGCCTTCCAGCGGCGATTCGTCCGGCGCCTTGATCGTCGCAATCGGCAGGTCGTGCAGCTCGGGCGGCGTCGGCATGCGCGTGACGTGCTCGTTGATCCAGCTTCCCTTCGGGAGCGCCTTCGTCGCATAGCCGATCACGACGTTGTAGCGGATGACCGCATCGCCTTCCGCGAGATCCTTCAGCGCGACCTTGTGGCCCTGCGGCACGCGTTCGCGCAGCACGAGGCCATCGGCGAACGTGGCGCCTTCGCCGAGACCGCCGTCGTTCACGACGATCGCGACGTTGTCGTCCGGGTGGACGCGAATATAGAGAGGGGACTGATTCATTCTGACGAATCCTTGAGCAAACATACCGCGCGGCTGCGGCTTGAGTTATGTCATCCTACAACATAGACAATCACAATTGGTTAGTATTTACCCGTATCCATTGATTTTGCACGCGTAAATAGATTGTCTGACGTCAGTCTATGTTGTACGATGACTTACGAGATCGGCAATCGGCCGGTCGCCGAACATCGAGACTTCATCACCATGACGACACCGCAAGAACTGAAGCAAATCGTTTCCGAAGGCCTGCTCTCCTTCCCCGTGACGGATTTCGACCAACAAGGCAACTTCCGCGCGAACACGTACGCGGAGCGCCTCGAATGGCTGGCTCCTTACGGTGCTTCAGCGCTGTTCGTCGCGGGCGGCACGGGCGAGTTCTTCTCGCTGACGCAACCCGAATATTCGCAGATCGTGAAGACGGCCACCGAAGTGTGCCGCGGCAAGGTGCCGATCCTCGCCGGCGCGGGCGGCCCGACGCGCACGGCCATCGCCTTTGCGCAGGAAGCGGAGAAGCAAGGCGCGCAAGGCGTTCTGCTGATGCCGCACTATCTGACCGAAGCGTCGCAGGAAGGCATCCGCGCGCACGCCGAGGAAGTCTGCCGCGCCGTGCCGAACATGGGCGTCATCATTTACAACCGCGCGAATTCGAAGCTCAACGCCGACATGCTGGAGCAACTCGCGGATAGCTGCCCGAACCTGATCGGCTTCAAGGACGGCGTCGGCGAAATCGAGAACATGGTGACGATCCGCCGTCGCCTCGGCGACCGCTTCTCGTACTTGGGCGGCCTGCCGACGGCCGAAGTCTACGCAGCCGCGTACAAGGCGCTCGGCGTGCCGGTGTACTCGTCGGCGGTGTTCAACTTCATCCCGAAGACCGCGATGGAGTTCTATCGCGCAATCGCCGCCGACGACCACGCGACCACGGGCCGCCTGATCGACGAATTCTTCCTGCCGTACCTGAAGATCCGCAATCGCCGTGCGGGCTATGCGGTGTCGATCGTCAAGGCGGGCGCGAAACTCGTCGGCCACGATGCGGGCCCGGTGCGCGCGCCGCTGACCGATCTGACCGAAGACGAGCTCGAGCAACTCGACGTGCTCATCAAGAAGCTCGGCGCGCAGTAAAGGCACAGGCAGGAGACGGGCGAAGCGAGGACGCACGACGCCGTGTGACGCTTCGCCGATGAGGGCCGCGCGAGCGGCCCTCCGTGCATCTCGCACGTACGGAAAGAAAGGGGAAGTCCATGTCGATGAGCCGCACCGCGAATCCCGCGGACGTCATGAAGCGCACCAAGGTGCGCTATCTCATTCTGTTGCTGATCTTCGTGATCACGACGTTCAACTATGCGGACCGCGCGACCTTGTCGGTGACGGGCTCCGCGATGCGCGCCGAATTCGGTTTCGACGCGATCCGCATGGGCTACATCTTCTCGGCCTTCAGCTGGGCGTATGTGCTCTCGCAAGTGCCCGCGGGCTGGCTGCTGGATCGCTTCGGCGCGCGGCGCGTGTATGCGGCGAGCATTTTCCTGTGGTCGCTGTTCACGTTGCTGCAAAGTTCGATAGGCCTGCTCGGCAGCGCGGCGACCGCCGTGACCGCCCTCTTCGTGCTGCGCTTCGCGATGGGCGCGGCGGAAGCGCCCGCGTTTCCGGCCAATGCGAAGGTCGTCGCGAGCTGGTTCCCGACGAAAGAACGCGGCACGGCATCGGCGATCTTCAACTCGGCGCAGTACTTCGCGGCCGTCGTTTTTACGCCGTTGATGGCGTGGCTCACGCATGCTTTCGGCTGGCATCACGTCTATATCGTGATGGGCGTTGCGGGTCTCGCGCTCGCGCTGACGTGGCTCGCCGTGATGAAGAATCCGGCGGATCATCCGCGCGTGAACCGGCAGGAGCTGGAGTACATCGAGGAAGGCGGCGGTCTCGTGCGCGGTCATCAGCGCGCGGGCGGCGTGGCGCGTGGCACGTCCCACAGCGTGGGCTGGCCCGTCGTCAAGCAGTTGCTGACCAACCGGATGCTGCTCGGCGTGTATCTCGCGCAGTACTGCATCAACGTGTTGACGTACTTCTTCCTGACGTGGTTCCCGATCTATCTCGTGCAGGCGCGTCACATGACGATTCTGCAGGCAGGCTTCGTCGCGTCACTGCCGGCGATCTGCGGCTTCACGGGCGGCGTGCTGGGTGGCGTGATCTCCGATGGCCTCATCCGTCGCGGCAAGTCGCTCACTTTCGCGCGCAAGGTGCCGATCGTCGGCGGCATGCTGCTGTCGTCGTGCATCATCGGCTGCAATTACGTCGACACGGACTGGATCGTCGTCGCGCTGATGTCGCTGGCGTTCTTCGGCAAGGGCATCGGTGCTTTGGGATGGGCCGTGGTCGCGGATACGTCGCCGAAGGAAGCCATCGGGCTTTCGGGATCGATCTTCAACATGTTCGGCAATGTCGCGGGCATCGTGACGCCGATCGTCATCGGCTATCTCGTCGCGCAGTCGGGCTCGTTCAATGGCGCGCTGGCGTTCGTCGGGATCAATGCGCTGATCACGGTGTTCAGCTATCTCGTGATCGTGAAGGACATCAAGCGGGTGGAGTTGAGGGTCTGATCCGCTGCAAGCGATGAATCGGAAAAGCCCGTTCTGCTCATGGCAGAACGGGCTTTTGCTTTACTGCGCCCGAACCACGTCGACCCGCAACGCCTCGCCGCCATCGACGATCGCAATCAGCCGATCCACATTCGGATGCGCGCCCGGGCGATTGCGCGCATCGGCCGTATGTTCGGCGAACACGGCGAGACCATGCTCGGCGGCTTGCGCGTCCAGCGCGCCGAACGCCTGCTTCAGATAGTGATAGACCGCGAGCGAGCCCTGCTTGCCCGGCTTGTTCTCGATGCTCGCGACCACGTCACCTTTGCCATCGACCAGATCGATGCGCTCGATGCCGTCGATGGCGGGCAATTGGGCGAGGTTATCCTTGAATACGTTGCTCGGCTGGATCACGAAAAGCACTCCACGTTTTGAGTTGATGTTGCGGGGCGCCGTATCTTATCCGATCAACGAAAGGGCTCGATCGCGCGCATCGTCACTCGGGGATCACAGGCTCGACGAGCCGCGCGAGTTGCTCCAGCGACTCTTGCCAGCCGAGATAGCACATCTCCACCGGAATGACTTCGGGCACGCCCTCCTGAACGATGCTCAACTCGGTCCCGCACACGACCTGCTTCAAAGAAACGGTGACCTGCATTTCGCCGGGCAGGTTCGGATCGTCGAAGCGGTCCGTGTAGCGAATCTTCTCGAACGGCACCAGCTCGACGTACTCGCCACCGAACGAGTGACTATTGCCCGTGCCGAAATTGCGGAACGACATCTTGTGCGTGCCGCCCTGGCGCGCATCCATGTGATGGACCTGACATGTGAAGCCGTAAGGCGGAAGCCACTTCGCGATCGCATCGGGTTCGAGGAACGCGCGATAAAGACGCTCGGGCGTCGTACGCAAGACACGGTGAAGGCGGATGGTTCCGGTGGCCATGGTGTGCTCTCCTTTCGCGGAAAAATTGGACACATCTCTACGACGATGCATCGAAGCGTGAATCGACATGCAAGGGAATCGGGAAAACCCTTGGTTCGCCTCGTTGCCGCGGAATGATACTTGCGCGCGGTTTCCCACTTGTGCCATTTCAAGGAAACGACTCCATGCCCAACATCGATCGCCGTAGCTTTCTCATGACCAGCGCAGCAGGCGCTTTCGCATCGGCGGCAGGCACGACAGCGTTCGCACAGACAAGCAACGCCGCATCTGCATCCGCTTCCGCATCGGCCAGTGGCGCGCATGCGAAGCCGCCGCGCGTCACGCGCATTCTTGCGGACTTCATCGTAAGAACGGGTTATGGCGATCTGCCCGCGCCGGTGCGCAAGGAAGGCGTCAGGACGTTGATGAACTGGGTCGGCGTCGCGGTCGGCGGATCGCACGACGAGACCGTGAATCGCGCAGTCGCCGCGCTCACGCCGTTCTCCGGTCCGCCGCAAGCGAACCTGCTCGGCCGGACCGAGCGCTTGGACATCATGAACTCGGCGTTCATCAACGGCGTGAGCAGTCATATCTTCGACTACGACGACACGCATCTGAAGACGATCATTCACCCGGCGGGACCGGTCGTGTCGGCGATATTGGCGTATTCGCAATATCGCGCCGTCACGGGCAAGGACTTTCTGAACGCGCTCGTGCTGGGCGTCGAAACCGAGTTGCGAATTGGCAATGCGGTGTATCCGAATCATTACGATGTCGGCTGGCACATCACCGGTACGTGCGGCGTGTTCGGCTCGGCGGCGGCGACGGGCAAGCTGATGGGACTGAGCGTCGAGCAGATGGTCTGGGCGCTCGGTCTCGCCGCCTCGCAGCCGGTCGGCTTGCGCGAGTCGTTCGGCTCGATGAACAAGAGCTTCAATCCCGGCCGCGCCGCCGCGAACGGCATCTTCGCGGCACTGCTCGCGGGCCAGAACTACACGAGCTCGGACGGCATGATCGAAGCCAAACGCGGCTGGGCCAACACGATCAGCACGAAGCAGGATTATCGCGAGATCACGGAGGGCCTCGGTTCGCATTGGGAATCGACGTTGAATACGTATAAGCCTTTCGCGTGCGGCATCGTCATTCATCCGTCGATCGATGCAGCGATCCAGTTGCGCAATCAGGAACACTTGAGCGCGGATCAGATCGCGCGCATCGATCTTCGCGTGCATCCACTCGTGCTCGAACTGACGGGCAAGAAGACGCCGCAGATCGGGCTCGAAGGCAAGTTCAGCATCTATCACGCGGTGGCGATCGCGATCATCGACGGCGCGGCGGGCGAGAAACAGTTCAGCGACGCCAAGGTACGCGACCCGAAGACAATCGAGCTGCGCGACAAGGTGAACGCGATCGTCGATCCGTCCATCAAGCCGGAACAGGTCGACGTGACGATCACGCTGAAGGATGGCCGCAAGCTGCACAAGTACATCGAACACGCGATCGGCAGCACGCAAGTGCCGATGACCGACAAGCAGCTCGAAACCAAGTTCTCCGATCTGGCGGACGGCATCCTCACGCCGGAGCAAACGCGCGCGCTGATCGATAAATGCTGGCACGTCGAGCAACTGGACAGCGCAAGCGAAATCGCGACTTCGGCGCTGCCGCGATGATCGTTCATGCGAAGAGCGCCAGCTCGATGTATCGACGTTCCATCCGACGATATAAGCAAAGAACATTGACGTCGCGTTAATGCGCCCGAATACTGCGGGCTGCAGGGCGTCGCCTGCAATTGCTTAATCATCCGTCGCAAATGAATGCGTTATAGATCAGGAGAATCGATCGCGTCGCGTCTTCCATAAAACCTGTCGATGCAAGGAAACGTCAATGAAGAATGCCTTGTCCGTGAGCTTCGCCATGAAAGCTGCCGTTGCAGTCTCCACTGTCACGTTCGCGATGTGCGCGAGCGCCGTCGAGCCGATCAAGATCACGCTAGCCAATTGGGCCGATACGCAAGCGGTCGTCTATACCGCGAAGTACGTTCTCGAAACGAAGCTGCAACAACCGGTTACCCTGACCACGGCGGACCTCGGCATTCAGTTTCAGGGCATCGCGCGCGGCGATGTGGACCTGATGCTCGGCGCGTGGCTTCCGGTCACGCACGCGGCCTACTACGCGCGCTTCAAGAACGACATGGAAGATCTCGGCGTCATCTATTCCGGCGCGAAGATCGGCTGGGCGGTGCCGGATTACGTGCCCGAGAGCGAAGTGGCGTCCATCGGCGATCTGAACAAGCCCGAAGTCAAGAGCAAGTTGAACAGCACGATTCAGGGCATCGAACCGGGCGCGGGCGAGATGGTCGCTTCGGAAAAGGCGCTGAAGGAATACGACCTCGCCGGATATAACCTCATTCGCGCAAGCGAGGCCGGCATGTTGACCGCCGTTGCGCGCGCGTATCAATCGAAGAGCTGGATCGTCGCGACGGTGTGGAGTCCGCACTGGCTCTGGCAGAAGTACAAGATGCGCTATCTGAAAGATCCCAAGGGCGTGCTCGGCGGCGACGAGCAGATTCACGGCTTCTCTTCCAAGCAGTTCGCGACGAAATTTCCGCGCGCGAATGTCTTCATCCGGCACTTCAAGCTGACGCTGGCCGATGTCGAATCGATCGAGCTCGACGGCAACGCATCGAACGACTGGAGCGCGGCGGCGAAGAAGTTCGTCGACAGCCATCCCGAGAAGGTCCAGGCGTGGCTCCAGCAATAGGCGCGAAGCCGCGCCCGGCCTTGCACGCCGGGCGCGGCGGCGTCGTCGGACCGCCGATTACCTAGGTAATTGGCACGTATGGACCTAAGTAATTTGAGCACTTACGCTCCTTTCAATCCGGATCGAATCCGACACGCGAAAGGGGTGAAGCGCCATGCCACATCAAGCAACTCACGAGGTCGATACCAAAACGCTGAGACGTGTCATCGCGGCGGCGTCGATCGGAAACTTTGTCGAATGGTTTGATTTCGCGGCGTACGGCTTTCTCGCGACCATCCTGACGCGCGAGTTCTTTCCCAGTGGCGATCCCACGGTCGGTCTCCTGAAGACGTTCGCGGTCTTCGCGGTCGCCTTCGCATTCCGTCCGCTCGGCGGCCTCTTCTTCGGCGTGGTCGGCGACCGCATCGGCCGCAAGCGCACGCTCGCTTTCACCATCCTGTTGATGGCCGGCGCCACGACGCTGATCGGGCTGCTGCCGACTTATGCGAGCATCGGCTATTGGGCGCCGCTGCTTCTCACGATCATCCGCTGCGTGCAGGGCTTTTCCGCGGGCGGGGAATACGCGGGCGCGTGCGCCTATGTGATGGAGCACGCGCCGCGCCGACGCCGCGCGTTCTTCGGCAGCTTCGTTCCGGTCTCGACATTCTCTTCGTTCGCATGCGCGGCCGTTGTCGCCTATGCGCTCGAATCGTCGCTTTCGCCCGCGGCGATGGTCGACTGGGGCTGGCGCGTGCCGTTCCTGATCGCGGCGCCGGTCGGTCTCATCGGCGTGTATCTGCGCGTGAATCTGCACGAGACGCCGGCATTCCAGGCGCTCGAAGGCAAGCATGAAGTCGCGCATGCGCCGCTGATGGAAACCCTGCATTCGCAGTCCGGAAACATTCTGAAGCTCGGCGCATTCGTTTCGGTGACGGCGCTTTCGTTCTACACGTTCACGACGTATTTCGCGACCTACATGCAGGTCGCCGGACATCTGACGCGCGGAACATCGCTTCTCGTGACCGTGCTCGCGCTCTTCTTCGCCGCGGCGCTGTGCCCGCTCGCCGGTCTGTTCTCCGACCTCGTGGGCCGCCGCGCGACGATCGCGACGACGTGCATCTTCATCATCGTCTCGGTCTATCCCGCCTTCGCGCTCGGCGGATCGGGAAATCTGTCGCCTTCGCTGCTCGGCGTTGCGCTGCTCGCGGTGGGCGCGGTGCTTTCGGGCGTGGTCACTGCTCCGCTTCTTTCGGAAGTGTTCGCGACGAAGACGCGATACACCGCATCCGCGATCACGTACAACCTCGCGTACACAATCTTCGGCGGCACCGCGCCGCTCGTCGCGACGTGGCTGATCGCGGAAACGGGAACGAATCTGTCGCCGGCGTATTACCTGATCGCCGTATCCATCTTCGCGATGATCGGCGGCCTCTCGCTGCGCGAAACGTCGAAGACCGCGCTCGAAGAAGCAGGTTCGGCGAACAAGAGCGCAAGCAGTGGCCCGGCCGTCGAGCGCGGCATCAAGAGAACCATCTGAACGGATACACGCGATGAATAGCCTTCACGATTCGAGCATCATCATCGACGGACTGAACATCTCGAAGTTCGAGCGCTCCGTATTCGAAGACATGCGAAAGGGCGGCGTCACCGCCGTGAACTGCACCGTGTCGGTGTGGGAAGACTTCCAGAAGACCATCGATAACATCGCGGAAATGAAGCAGCAGATCCGCGAATACAGCGAGATTCTGACACTCGTACGCACGACCGACGACATCCTGCGCGCGAAGAAAGAGAACAAGACCGGCATCATCTTGGGCTTTCAGAACGCGTATGCGTTCGAGGATAACTTAGGCTATATCGAGGTGTTCAAGGAGCTGGGCGTGAATGTGGTCCAGCTTTGCTATAACACGCAGAATCTCGTCGGCACGGGTTCTTATGAACCGGATGGCGGCTTGTCGGGATATGGCCGCGAAGTGATTCAGGAGATGAATCGCGTCGGCATCATGGTCGATCTTTCGCATGTGGGCGCGAAGACTTCTTCCGATGCGATCGCCTGCTCGAAGAAACCCGTCACCTACTCGCACTGCTGCCCTTATACGTTGAAAGAGCATCCGCGCAACAAGACGGATGAGCAATTGAAGGAGATTGCCGAAGCGAACGGTTTCGTCGGCGTGACCATGTTCATGCCCTTCCTGAGACGAGGCGCCGATGCGACCGTCGACGATTATCTCGAAGCTATCGAATACGTCATCGATCTTATCGGTGAAGACAAGGTCGGTATCGGAACGGACTTCACGCAAGGCTATAGCACCGAGTTCTTCGACTGGATCACGCATGACAAGGGCCGTTATCGCCGTCTGACGAACTTCGGCAAGGTCGTGAATCCGGAAGGCATTCGCACGATCGGCGAGTTTCCGAACATCACCGCCGCGATGCAAAAGGCCGGCTGGAGCGAATCTCGCATCAGGAAAGTGATGGGCGAAAACTGGCTGCGCGTATTCGGTGAAGTCTGGAACGGTTGAAGCGAAAGTCCGTGCGAAAAGTGCCGAACCTCGGTGTTACAGTAACTTTTCGCCAGACGCGACAATCTTCCCGACATGACCAATTCGCCCAAGCTCGACTACGAGGACTTGTTCAGGCATTTGCCCGTGGCCGTCATCGTCGCGAGAGAGCGGATCATGGTCGACTGCAATGCACGCGCGCTGGAACTCTTCAGGGCAAAACGCAGCGATATCATCGAGCAATCGTTCTCGAAGCTCTATCCCGAGCAGAAGGATTTCACCACCACCGGTCATCGTCTGGCGCCGTTGCTTGCAAAGCATGCCGTATTCAGCGATGACCGCATCATGCGGCGCGTCGACGGAAGCTACTTCTGGGTGACGGTCGGCGGCTTCGGCTATAACCCGAAGCGGCCTTTCGAGCTTGCGGTCTGGACGTTCACGGATCTGTCGCAAGGCACGAAGCAATCAGACAACGCAAGCCTGCTGACCGAGCGCGAGCGCGACGTCGCCGCGCTGCTCGTGCATGGCATGACGAGCAAGGAGATCGGCAAGGAGTTGAACATCAGCCCGCGCACGGTCGACATCCATCGTGCAAGCCTGCTGCGCAAATACGGCGCGCGAGCCACACAAGACCTGATCGCGCGGCTCCTGGCCTGAATCGGCGCGAACTGCCGCAATATTCAGACGAAAGCGCTCGCGTAAAGAAACATTTTCCGATGCCGATAACCTGAAGCAGAAGGAGCCGGACGCCAGATCGTTCGCGCCTTTTCGACATTCATAACGCGTGTTCCGCAGCCATACGGCGCGGGCCGACGACATCCGGAAGAGAAAGAAGCAATGGTCTTCAGTTACAGGGACATGATGGTCACGCCGGCGGCGGTCCGGCACGGCGACGCGTTTGCCGCGACGGCGCGAATCCAGGATTTGAACGGGATGGAGCGTTCGGTGCGCTTGGCCGGCGAGTTTCCGAACGTGGAAGAAGCGATCCGCTATGCGATTGCGGCCGGCTTCGAATATATCGATTACGAGCAAAGCTGCTGAACTCCGCGAGGCGCGCCGCGTCCGCGACGCACCTCGAAGCTACGCATCGAGGGAAGCGTTGCGCTTCCCCTGGCTCGTCAACTCAGCTTGACCGAGGTTGCATCGGCGGTCAGATAGCCCACCGCCGCGCCGTAGCGATCCTTGTAGTTCGCGCGGATCAGCGGATCGAGCGTCGCCTGCACCTTCGAATGCAGCGGCGTTTCCCAGTCGCCCGCATGCTGGAAGTTGCTCATGATGTAGGTCCAGCCGTTGATCTCGTCGACCGCGTGGAGGCCCGTCGATTCAGCGCCCGACGGCGCCGACAGAATGCGCGACAGCGACTTCGTATCGACGTTGTATGCCCACAGGAAGTTGTTGACGTGCCGGCCGCTGTCTTCGCCGATGAACAGCGTGCGCAGCTTCTCGGAGAACTTGAGGTTATCCGGATTCGCGATGCGCTCCGGGTTGCCGATGTTGCCGAGCGCATCGGCGGAAATGTCTTCGCCGACGAGCGCGGCGGGCGCGGCCATGTCGACCGGAACCCATTCGCTGTTGATCGCCGCGCCGGTCAGATCCTTCTGTCCGCCCTTCAGATTGAACGCGTACACCGCGCCGGAGTTGATGGTCTTGTCGACGGCGAATTCGGCCGCGTGCGCGTCGCCCTTGACCATGGACTTGACGATCTGCGACATCGCCGAGTACACGATCTTGTCCTTCGCGTTGACCGTCGTGCCTTCGAGCTTCGTGAAGCACATGCTCGCGCCGCGCAATGCCGCGTAGCGATGCGTCTCCAGAAACGCGGCCGCCTTCTCCATGCCCGGCTTGATGCGAATCCAGTTGAACGCGCCGTTGTAGTTGATGCGCGTATAGCTCGCATCGAGCGTCGCGCCGACGGTCGCATCGCTGAGGACATCCATGATGTCGGCGAGCGTCAGCGTGTTGGCGAGGTTCTCGATTTCATCGCTCGTCGCGTGGCCGAGGTTCATCCACGTCAGATTGGCCGAGCCCGCGCCCGCCGATGACGTCATCGCGCATTTCGCGACGTAAAGCGTGCCCGCGGAAAGATCCGCTTCCTTGTCCGCGACGAACATGAAGACGCCGCCGTTGGTCGCGTCGTCGCCCATCATGACGGTGCGCTTGTCGGGCATCACTTGAATCAGCTCGTGCGAGATGCGGCCGAGGCAATAGTGCTTCTTGATCGTGCCGGTGCCGTCCGGGTTGACGGTGACTTCGGGCACATGGCCGTAGTGATACGGACGGGCCTTCGTTTGATCGCCGTAAAGGTTCCGGCTATACGCGAGGAACTGCGCGTCCTTCGAGCCGAGCGCCGCATCCGGCTCGTACTCTTCGCTCGACAAATGCGTGTTCCACGGCGAGAGGCTCGCGCCGCACGTGATCCACAGACCGTTCGCCTTCGACGTATCGACGTTCGCGTAGCTCACGAGCGTCAGCTTGCCGGTGGCCGGATCCTGATCGAGCGTCAGCACCGCGATCGGCGACGGCAGGCGGCCGTACATGCTCGCGGCGTTCTGGTCGCGCGTCGTGTATTCGAACTGCACGACGGCGAACACGGCGTTGCCCTTCACGCCCTTGACGGTCGTCTTGTCGAGCTTGATGAGCGACGTGCCGTCCGGGCAGTCCGAGAAGAACTGGCGCTCCTTGCCCGCCACCGACTTGTCGATGATCGGCTGATTGTCGATATCGAAATAGCCGCCCGCGACGATGGTGCCGCCGGCCGTGTTCGGCACGACATCGCCCGTCACGAAGAACGGCTGATACGCGAGCTTGTACGCGCGATTGCTGCCGTCGCTGAAGTTCACGGTCATGGTCGAGCCGACGGTGGTCTTCGCCATCGCCGCGGGATCGGCGAGCGTCGGCGCGGCCATGCTGCTGAACGTCGCCGTGGTGAACGCAGCCGTCGACGCGGGCGCGGACGCGTTCGTCGCCGCGTTGCTGTCGCTGCCGCCGCATGCGGTGGCGAGCAGCGAAGCGGCGGTCGCGCCGCCGAGCGGCAGCATCGGTGCGCCGGCGAGAATCTTGAGAGCTTTGCGGCGGGAGAGGTCGAGTGGCAGCGCCATGTGTGGTTCGAGTCCTTGATCGTGGGTTTGTACCGGCGATGAATGTCCCTGCTTCGGGCCGTTGCAGCCCGATGTGCCGGTTGACGCGCTACTTTAGGAAAGAAATGTGAAATTTGTTTGACAGGACGCTGTAATCTCTTGATTCCTCGACCGGAACGTAGAAATGTCCGCTGAGGCTTTGCCATCGGGCCGCTGGACCGACGGTTCCGATTCCGGCGGCGGCAATTTCAACGCCAACCAGGGCGCGCATTACGTCGTCGGCAATCGGCTGACGCTCGCCAAAGGCACGGGCACCCTCGCCTGCACCAATCTGATGGCCACGTCGCCCGATCGGATCCGACAGCAACGCAAGCGTCACGAAGGACACCGTCTTCGCGGGCGGACAGGTCATGGGCGGCGGCATGAACGTCATGTCGCGACTGATGGGCAACAATGCGACGCATCCTCTCATCGCGATCGTGTCCGCCGCGAAGCTGCCCAACACGGGAGACGTCACCGGCGCCGTCGTGCTGGCGTGCAACTGATCGCCGCGCGACCGTTCTGATCGCATCGCGAAGAAAGGCCACTCATCAGTGGCCTTTTTTTGGCTTCCAGTCTTGCGAAGGCGGCGCGTTCCCCACACGCTCCGACAATCAAACCACGCGCTTCCCGCAACTGACGCAGTACCGCGCGCCCGCCTGGATCGACGTGCCGCACGTCGGGCATCGGCTGGGATCGAGCGGCGTGTCGCACTGCTTGCAGACGGCCGTGTCCGGCGGATTCGACTTGCGGCATTGCGGGCAGATCACATCGGGCGGCAGCGGCGGAATCGAGCCGGGATGACGGCCCCACGATTCATCGCCGTCGTATTCCTGATAGCCGTCCCGATGACGCCGGTCATGCTCTCTCCGATGGCTGCCGTGCCCGCCGTGCCCGCCATGTCCGCCGAAGTGACCGTTCTCGAACAGCTTCCGCAAGAAACTCATGATTTGCTCCTTTTGCTGGTGAGGTGCTCAGTTGAAGCGCTTGTGCAGAATGCGCAGCCCGTTGCCGACGACGAGCAGGCTTGCGCCGACATCCGCGAACACGGCCATCCACATCGAACCGAGTCCGGCCACGGCGAGCGCGAGAAACACGCCCTTCACGACGAGCGCGAACGCGATGTTCTGCACGAGAATCGCGTGCGTCGCCGACGAAAGACGGATAAACGCGGCGATCTTGCGCAGGTCGTCGTCCATCAGCGCGACGTCGGCGGTTTCGATGGCCGTATCGGTGCCCATCGCGCCCATCGCAAAACCGATGTCCGCGCGCGCCAGCGCAGGCGCGTCGTTGATGCCGTCGCCGGCCATGCCGACCGCGCCGCCGTCCGCGCCGAGACTTTCGATGGTGCGCAGCTTGTCCTCGGGCAACTGGCCCGCCTCGACGCGATCGATGCCGACCGCGCTCGCGATGGCGCGCGCCGTGTGCGGGTTATCGCCCGAGAGCATCGCCGTCTGCACGCCGAGCGCGTGAAGCCGGGCGATCGCGTCGCGGCTCGATTCCTTCACGGTGTCCGCCACGGCGAAAAGCCCGAGGACGTTGTCCGCATCGGCGAGCATCACGACGGTCCTGCCTTCACGCTCCAGCGCTTCAGCCCGGCGCTTCGCATGGCTCGCGCCGCGTCCGATGTCTTCCATCATTCGCTGATTGCCGAGCCAGTAAGCACGGCCTTCGACGACACCGCGAACGCCGCGCCCCGGCACCGCTTCGAACGCCTCCACCGCGATGCGCGGCACGCCGTCCTGGCTCGCGGCCTGCGCGATCGCGAGCGAAACCGGATGATCGGAACGGCCCGCGAGACTCGCCGCGATCGCGCGCACGCGGCCTTCGTCCATGCTCCGGTCGAGCAGCGCGAAATGCGTCTGCACCGGCTTGCCGTGCGTGATCGTGCCGGTCTTGTCGAACGCGAGCCAGCGCAGGCGCCATCCGCGTTCGAGAAAGGTTCCGCCCTTCACGAGGATGCCGTGCCGCGCCGCCGCGGCGAGTCCGCTGACGATCGTCACCGGCGTCGAGATGACGAGCGCGCACGGACACGCGATGACGAGCAGCACGAGCGCGCGATAGATCCACGCGTACCACAACTCGTCGAACGCGAGCGGCGGCACGACCGCGACCGCTATCGCCACGAGAAGCACGAGCGGCGTATAGATGCGCGCGAAACGATCGACGAAACGTTGCGTCGGCGCCTTCGCACCTTGCGCGCTTTCGATCGCGCGGATGATGCGCGCAAGCGTCGTGTCCTTCGCCGCCGCCGATACGCGAAACTCGAACGAGCCGGTTTCGTTGACGGTGCCCGCGAACACATCGTCGCCCGGCGACTTTTCGACGGGCAGGCTTTCGCCGGTGATCGGCGCCTGGTTGACGGCGGAGCGCCCGGACGTGACGACGCCATCCAGCGCGATGCGCTCGCCCGGCCGCACGCGCACGACGGCGCCGCGCGTGACGGCGCTCGCTTCCATCGCGCGCCACAGGCCGTCGGCTTGCAGAACGGTCGCCGTGTCGGGCGCGAGCTTCATGAGTCCCGCGATCGCGTTGCGCGCCCTTTGCAGCGACTTCGCCTCGATGAGTTCGGCGATCGTGAAAAGCGCCATGACCATCGCGGCTTCCGGCCACTGTCCGATGACCATCGCGCCGGTCACGGCGATGCTCATCAGCGCGTTGATGTTGAGGTTGCCGTTGCTGATGGCGATGAAGCCCTTGCGATACGTCGAGAAGCCGCACGAAGCGATCGCGGCGAGCGCGAGCGCGACGACGAGCCAGGACGGTCCGCCGAACCCGCTCGCAGCCTCCGACGCCGCCGCCGCAACGCACGCGAAGGCGAGCATCCACACCGCGCGCTTGCCTGCGGGCGCGTCGTTGCGGGGTTCGGTGCGCGGCGTGAAGCCCAGTGCGCGCAACGCATCGAGAACGGATGCGAGCGCGTTGGCATCGTGTTCGACGGTCAGCACGCGACGCAGCAGATTGAACTCGACCGATCCGACTCCCGGCATGCCCGCGAGCTTCTTGCGGATCAGCGTCTCTTCGGTCGGACAATCCATCTCGTCGACGACGATCTCCGTCCGAACCGAAGCTTTCGTCTTTATTTCGTATTCCTTTAAATAATTTCGGACACGACGATCAGCCGGCTCAGGCCGGGGCTTGCCGATGCTCTCGGGACGTAACATACTGGCTCCTTTTCTTGACTTTTCCCGAATTGAACACCTTGGAGCCACTCCAGGGTCAAGAAAAAAGGATGCCGAAATGAAGATAGGGGAACTGGCGCGCATAGCGAATTGCACGCCCGATACGATCCGCTTCTACGAAAAGGAAGGGCTGATTCCGCCGCCTGCAAGGACGGACGCGAATTACCGGACTTACGACAAGACGCATGTCGAACGCCTGCGCCTTATCCGCAATTGCCGCGAGCTCGACATGACGCACGACGAAGTGCGCGCCCTGCTCTACGCATTGCAGGCGCGCTCGCCGGATTGCCGCGAAATCGATGCGCTCGTCGATGAGCATATCGGCCACGTAAGCGCGCGCATCGACGAATTGATGAGGCTGCGCGACCGGCTCACCGCATTGCGCGAGACATGCGGCGGCGAGCACGCCGTCGATTCGTGCGGGATCGTGCACGAACTGACATCGCAGAAGACGCCGGGACGCAGAACGAAGAAGTCACACGTCGGCTAGCGCTTCGTCCTGCATGCGCGTTACATGCGGCTTGCGTCGATGACCGCATCGGCGAATGCTTTCGGCGCTTCTTGCGGCAGATTGTGGCCGATGCCGCCCGCGACGTTCCGATGCTCATACTTGCCCGTGAACTTCTTGGCATACGCCGACGGATCGGGATGCGGCGCGCCGTTGGCATCGCCTTCCATCGTGATCGTGGACACGCCGATCGTCGGCGCGCTCGCGAGCCGCTGTTCGAGCGCGTCGTATTGCGCTTCGCCCTGCACGAGCCCGAGACGCCATCGATAGTTGTGAATCACCACGGCGACGTGATCGGGGTTATCGAACGATTTCGCGGAACGGTCATACGTCGCGTCGTCGAAGTTCCATTTCGGCGATGCGAGTTGCCAGATCAGCTTGTTGAAAGCGTGACGGTTCGCCTCGTAGCCCGCCTGGCCGCGCTCGGTCGCGAAGTAGAACTGATACCACCATGCGAGCTCGGCTTTCGGCGGCAGCGGCGCGCGATTCGCCTGCTGGCTGCCGATCAGATAGCCGCTCACCGAGACCATCGCCTTCACGCGTTCCGGCCACAGCGCCGCGATGATGTTCGCGGTGCGCGCGCCCCAGTCGAACGCGCCGAGCGTGGCCTGCTGAATCTTGAGCGCATCCATCAACGCGATGATGTCCACCGCGACCACCGCCTGCTGTCCGTTGCGCGGCGTGTCGGCGGAAAGAAAGCGCGTGGAGCCGTACCCGCGCAGATACGGCACGATCACGCGATAACCCTGCGCCGCGAGCATCGGCGTGACTTCCGCGAATGCGTGGATGTCGTAGGGCCAGCCGTGCAGCAGGATCGCCACGGGACCGTTCGCCGGACCCGCTTCCGCATAGCCGATGTTGAGCGCGCCCGCGTCGATCTGGCGAATGCCGGCGAAGCCCGCACTCGACGATGCGCGCGGCGCGGTCTGCGCGCGCACGAGGTCGCTGAAACCGAGCTGCATCGCGCCTACACTCGCGACCGCCGTGCCGAGCAAGCGTCGGCGCCGCGCGTTGATCTGATCGTCCGGCATCTTTTGATTCTCCTTGTCCATGTAGTCGATGAAAAACGTTCACGCAGCCGATGCGCGCAGTTCGGCGAGCGTCGGCCCGAGCGGTCGCACACGCATGCGCGAATCGAGATTGCGCCAGGGCAGATCGGCCGGATCGGCGGCCATCGGGCCGGGCGCTTTCGCGACGAGCACGCGCTCGGCGATCGGCTCGAAATCGGCGCGGAAATGCACCGAGCTCTTGTTCACCAGAATCTTCATGCGCTCGGGCTCGATGCCCGCAACGCGAAAGAGATTGCGGTCGAAGACCTGCATCTTGATGCTGCTCACCGCGATACGCACGCCGCCGATACGCAGGCAAGCGGTCGGTCCCAGTTCGCCCGACATGCCATTGAGCATCGGGCCGTCGAAGCGAAAGCGGCCATCCGACAAATACTCGACTTCGAACTCGCCTTCAAGCGGCGCGTCGCCGGGCACGTTCGAGCCGCCGCCCAGCGCTATCCTGATGCGCGCGCCGACGCCCGCGCGATGCGCCGCATGGGCCGCCTTCTCGTCCCAGATAACGCCTACCGCAGCGTCGCGCGCGTCGTGGCGCAGCAGTGCGCGGACCATGCCCATCGTGTTCGAATCGCCGCCGACGCCCGGATTGTCCTGCGTATCCGCGATGATGACGGGCTTGCCCGCATCGCGGCTCGCGTCGATCGCTTCACGCGCGGCTTCATCGGGAGAGAGGAACGGCACGTTCCAGCGCGCTTCTTCGTCCACGAGTTGCGTGTATAGCTTGTCGACCGCGAAGTCCGCCGCCTCGCCGTCGAGCGCGTAGCCCCAGAACACCGGACCGCATTCGTCGAAATCGGATGCCGGAAAGCCCGGCGCGAACGACAGCGACACGACATCCTTCTCCAATGTCTCGAGCATGGCGTACATGCCGCGCGCCGGTTCGACGAGCGTGCACATGCCGTTCACCGGAATCAGAAACGGGATGCGCCGCATCGCGCGCGCGAACGGCTTCCCGTGTTCGATGCGCTTTGCCAGCAGATGCGCCGCGCGCAAGCCCGTTTCGGCCATATCGACGTGCGGATACGTGCGATACGCGACGAGTGCATCCGCGAGTTCGACCATGCGCGCCGTGACGTTCGCATGCAGGTCGAGCGAAACGACGAGCGGCATCGCATCGCCGACGATGTTGCGCACGCGCGCCAGCAGTTCGCCTTCGCCATCGTCGAGATGTTCGGCGACCATCGCGCCGTGCAGATCGAGATAGATCGCGTCGAAGCCGCCTGCCTGCACGCGATCGACGATCGCGCCCGCGATGCGCTCGTATGCGTCCTGCGTCACATGCGCCGATGCGCTCGCGCCCGCCCAGATCACCGGAATCGGCTCGTGCCCTTGCGCCTCGGCCCATTGAATGAAACCGCCGATCGGCACGTTCACGTCGCGCAGCTCGAGGACATCGTCGCCGTGCGCCATCGGCGGAAAGCCTTCGCCCTGTATGAAGCTCTGGTAGCTCGCCTTCGTCGGCGCGAAGGTGTTCGTTTCGTGCTGGAATCCTGCGATCAGAATCTTCATGACCTTGTCCTTTCGAGTATCGATTGATGTTCAGGCCGCGCGTGCCGTGGCCGCGGCAGCCGTGCGCCTGTTCGCGAGAATCAGCACGCAGGACAGCGCCGCCATGCACGCCATCACGACGAGGCCGCCGTTCGTGCTGCCGGTCGCGGACTTGACCCAGCCGATCATCGCGGGGCCCCAGAATCCGCCCGACAAGCCGATCGTGTTGATGAGCGCGATGCCGCCCGCCGCCGCCGGGCCGGAAATCGTTTCGGAAGGAATCGCCCAGAACACCGTGTAGGCCATCCACATGCAGGCGGTGGCGAGCGTGAGCAGCGCGAGCGTCGCGACGACGTTGCCGTTCGCATACGGCGTCATCACGAGCAGCGCGGCGGCGGCGAGCGCGGGCACTGCGCTGTGATAGCGGCGCTCGCCGACCTTGTCGGAACGGCGGCCCGCTGCGTACATCGCGACGGCCGCGGCGACGTACGGAATCGCGACGTACCAGCCGAGGCGGATCGTGTCGTGCATGGAGCCGCTGAGACCCTGCTCCTTGATGAGCGTCGGCAGCCAGAAGCTGATCGCGTAGATCGGAAAGATGATGCAGAAGTACGCGATCGCCAGCAGATAGATGCGCGGGTTCTTCGCGATCTCCGCGAACGATTCGATGCGATGCGACGCGCCGCCGTGATGACCGACTTCCGCCTCGACGAGCCGCTGTTCGTCCTGCGTGAGCCAGCGCGCATCGGCGGGACGATTGGCGAGCACGCGCCACACGAGCGCGCCGAGCGCGATGCACGGCAGGCCTTCGACGAGGAACATCCACTGCCAGCCCGCGAGTCCGCCGACGCCGCCGAGCGACGCAATCAGCCACGCCGACAGCGGCCCGCCGACGACACCGCCGAGCGGCCCCGCGACGAACACGAGCGCGATCGCGCGCGCCATGCGCTTCGGGCCGTACCAGTTCGAGAGGTAATAGATCATGCCCGGCGCGAAACCCGCTTCGAAGACGCCGAGCAGGAAGCGCATCGCGTAGAACGCGGGCACGTTGCGCACGAAGAGCATGCACGCCGACGTGATGCCCCACAGCACGAGAATGCGGCTGAAGGTGAGACGCGCGCCGATCTTCGGCAACATCAGGTTGCTCGGAATCTCGAACAGCACATAGCCGATGAAGAAAATCCCCGCGCCGACGCCGTACGCTGCATCGGAGAAGCCGAGATCGCTTTGCATCTGAAGTTTCGCGAAGCCCACGTTCACGCGGTCCAGATACGCGAACATGTAGCACGCGATGAGGAGCGGCAGCAGCCGCCAGTTGATTCTGCTGTAGAGCGCCGAAACGGCATCGCCGCTGCGCAGGGTCTGGATCGTCGACATCCGCGTCTCCTTGTCTCGTCTTCCCTTTCTCGGGTAAGGCGATGTTGAGCGCGTGCGACCGTGCGAGCAAGAGCAACAAAGTTCACGTATCGTTGCTCTGCGAGCAACGCATTCCTTCCCATACGGACGACGACCATGCGCGAAATCAATCAGCAACGTCTGCGCTATTTCCACGAAGTGCTCACGCACGGCACGATTCGCGGCGCGGCGGATCATCTGAACACGTCGCCGTCGGTGATCGCGCGGCAGATCAAATTGCTGGAAAACGAACTCGACACGACGCTCTTCGAGCGCGAGCCGCGCGGCGTGCGGCCGACCGAAGCGGCGTTCCATCTGCTCGAATTCTGGCGCGGCTATCGTTCGCAGCAGGAGAAGTTCGAGGATCAGCTGCATGCGCTCAAAGGCCTGCAGCAAGGGCAGATTCGTCTCGCGGTGAGCGAAGGCTATGTCGATACGCTCGTCGACGATGTGCTCGCGCCGTTCTGCGCGCGCTATCGGCGCCTCGAAATCGACGTGCAGATGCTCGCGGTCGACGATCTGCTCGAAGAAGTCGCGCAGAGCCGCGCGCATATCGGGCTCGCGTACAACCCGCCGCCGCACGAGCGCATCGAGATTCGGGCAAGCTCGCCGCAGCCGGTCGTGCTGCTCGCGCGGCGCGATCATCCGCTGGCGGTGCGCGGCGGCGTCGCGCGGATTCGCGATCTGCTCGAGTATCCGCTCGCGCTGATGCCGCCCACGTTCGGCATCGGCCATGTCGTGAAGATGCTCGAAACCACCGACGATCTCGCGATCCGCCCGACGCTCACGACGAACTCGCTCGGCGCGCTGAAGCGCTTCGTGGCCGCGGAAAATTTCATGACGCTGATCGGCGAATTCGCCGCGTATCGCGAGCTCGCGAGCGGCGAGCTGACGACGATACCGGTCGCGCATCCGCTTTTCGAGAGCGCGCAGGCGAAGCTGCTCGTGAAAGCCGGACGTCCGCTCGCGGCCGGGCCGCAGGAACTGCTCGACTGGATTCTGACCCGCATGCCGATGTTCGCGCATGCGGCCGCCGCGCCCGTCAGACGAACGCGCGCTCGGGCGCGTCGCAAGTGATCGCGGAACGGCGCTTGCTGCGCTACGGAAAACATCTTCAGGAGAATGCGATGAACCGCGAACCGTCAGATCCCGTGCAGCGCGCCGACGAACGCCGCGAGGCGCTCGGCGAGGGCGACGTCAAGGAAAAAAGCGATGGCACGATCGAGCAGCGCGAGCACGGCAATATCGATCCGACGCTCGTTCCGAAGGGCAAGGATCATCCCGAGCAAGGGCCGTACACGCCCGAGCATGATCTGAAGGATCCCGACACCTCGCCGGACGCAAGCGCCGACCATCCGAAAGGCAAGCGCGACTCGGAAGCGTGAAACGCCTATTGCCCGCCGTCGAGCTTCGCCTTCTCCGCCGCGATCTGATCGGCGATCTTCGCGGCGAGCGCATCGAGCGAGGCAATCGACTGAACCTCGTTGATGACGAAGCGCGCCGCGGCGCCGTAGGGCTTCGGCGCGGCCGCCGATTTCTGCCCTTTCAGTTCGCCGCTCGTGTCGATCTGCGCCGGCGCGGCGTCCGGGCTCGCCGCAAGATTGGCGAGCTGCACGGTGACATGCGTGTTGGGCGTCTTGTCGGATGAACCCATCGACGGCAACGCGGAGCCGAATCCGCTCGACAGCGTTTCGTCGAACTCCCCGCTGACGAGCCAGCCCGATGCCGGCGGCGGCGAATCCGCCGTCACATGGCAAGCGGCGAGACCTTTCCCGTTCAGCGCCTTGACGATGCCATCCGCCAGCGCCGATGCGTTCTGATCCACCTTCACCGCATTGCGCGCCGATCGCAATCGCGAGCCGAGCACATGCGACGCGCCGCTTTCACGGCTGACGGCCGTGAAGTCGCGTACCTGTATCAGTTGGCCGGCCGCGGGCGGGCACTGCGGCGCGGACTGGGCGCATGCAAGCGAGCCGATCGCGGCCAGCGCAACGCCCAGGCAAAAGGTCTTCATGGGTGCTCTCCGTCGGAGAACGATCGTCGTCAACCGCCGCAGCAACACGCCCAACGCGAAGATCAGGTGGCTCATTGCGTCCATCCTCCGTTTCCGGCTCGCATCCGCGAATGCCGCGATGATAACGCCGGGCGGCCCGCGCGGGCACGCGTTTAGCGCACGGTCGCGGCGTCTTCTGCGTCTGTCCGCATCATCAGGCTCGCGAGCAGGACGGGGCGGCTCAACAGAAAACCCTGCACCTTGTCGCAGCGCACGTCGCGCAGCGTGTCGAGCTGCTCCTGCGTCTCGACGCCTTCCGCGACCACCGTCACGCCGAGCTTGTGCGCGAGATCGATCACGCCTTCGACGACCGTGCGCACCATCGCGTCGGTGGCGATGTTGTCGACGAAGGATTTGTCGAGCTTCAGCACGTCCGGCCGGAAGCGCGCGAGATAGCTGAGGCTCGAATAGCCGGTGCCGAAATCGTCGATGGCGATGCGTACGCCCATCGCGCGAACGTTCGACAGCACGACCTGCGCATCATCGACGTTGTCGATCAGCGCGGATTCGGTGATCTCGAGCGTGATGCGGTTCGAATCGATGCCGGCGCGCCTGATCGCGTGCCGCAGAACCGACACGAGGCGCGGATCGCGGAACTGCTTCGGCGACACGTTGAGCGCGACCGAGCAAGCCTGCGGCAGCGCGAGCGCGAGTTGCGACCCGGCCTGCACGGCCTCGCGAATGACCCAGTGCCCCGCCTCGACGATCAGCGCGCTCTCTTCGAGCACCGGCACGAACGCACCCGGACCGAGCAGCCCGAGCTGCGGATGATTCCAGCGCAACAGCGCCTCGACACCGACAAGCGCACCGGAATCGACGCGATATTGCGGCTGATAATGCAGCACGAACTCGTTCTCGCGGATCGCGCCGTGCAGTTGCGCTTCGAGATGCGCGCGCGCGAGATCGTCCTTCTCGCGATCGCCGAACACGCGAAACGTGTTGCGGCCCGCGCGCTTCGCGGCGTACATCGCCATGTCGGCGCTGATGAAAAGCGCTTCGGGCGTGCGTCCGTGTTCGGGATAGAGCGCGACGCCGATCGAGCACGTCATCGTCACGCTCTTGCAGTCGATCTCGATCGGACGATGGCACGCGAGCGAGAGCTTGCGGCACGCGCGCTCGATGCTTTCCTGATCGAAGCTGCCGGGCAGGATCACGGTGAACTCGTCGCCGCCCGGCCGCGCGGCCACGGCGCCATCGGGCAGCGTTTCCGCGATGCGTCGCGCGATGGTGCGCAGCACCGCATCGCCGGCGATATGACCGGCAGTGTCGTTGATCGACTTGAAGCGATCGATGTCGATGAAGAGATACGCGAACGGCGCGAGCGCTTCACAGCGCTTCACGAGCGCGTCCATCATCGCGTTGCGATTGGCGAGTCCGGTGAGGCTGTCGGTGTTCGCGAGCCGATGCAGTTCCTGAAGGCGCTGGCGCTCGTCGGTGGCATCGACGCACACGCTCACGACGCGCGACACCGCGCCGTCCTCGATGACCGGATAAATATCTGCGCGCACCCAGCGCGTGCGATCGTGCGGCAGGCAGAGACGAAAATAGCTCTGCGTGGCCGCGCCCGTGTTCACGGCGGTACGCATTTCGTCGCGCAGCGCGGGCAGGTCTTCGGGATGCACGCTTTGCGACCAGGCGGTCTGATCGGCTTCGAGCGCGGACATCGGCATTTCCCACATGCGTTCGAACGCGGAGCTCACATGCAGAAGCTCGCGGAAATCGCGCGTCGCGGTCCAGAAGACGGCATCGACGTGATCTTCCATGTCCTTTTGCACGCGCGCGTTGCCGCGCAATTCGTCGATGAGATTGCGCTCCGCCGTGATGTCGCGCGACTTGCACAGCACCGCGCTCACCCGTCCGTGCTCGCCGTAGACGGGCGCGAAGGTCGACGTCCACCATTTCAGCGTGCCGTTCATCGTGCGGCAGGCTCCGGAGAACGACGTCGATTCACCCGCTTTCGCGCGTTCGAAGGCACGCCGCGCGTCGGGGCCGTCCCAGAGCGCGAGCCAGTCGACGCCGATGAGATCGTCTGCGTGATCCGCTTCGATGAGCTGCCCGCCGACCTCCGAAATGCACATGATGCGGCCTTCGAGCGACAGCAGCTTGAGACAGTCCTCGGCGATGGCGAGCAGCCCATGCGCGACCTGACGTGCGACGAAGATCTTGCGATTCGCTTCGTGCATGCGATGCACGACGAACGCCGCGCCGAAGACGAGCACGCCGAGCAACACGTTCCACGGCAGCGGCACGAAGATGGTTCCGCACGCGGCGGCGAGCACGCCGAGCGGCGCGAGACCGAGCGCACCGAAACGGCGTGCGCGTTCGATGTAAGGCCGGTTCCTGGCGATGGTCTCGCCGATGGTCCCGAGGAAATCGTTGGCGCCTCTCTGCACCGTTCTGGCCCTGTTCTATTGATGGGTTTGATCGGTGTTTATCGGCGCGGAGAAGAAAGTCTTGAGAAAGGAACCGCTACGCCGCGGCCTGCAACGCCCCCGCGATTTCCTTCGCCAGCGCCTCCGCGCGATACGGCTTGCCGAGCAAGGTCACGTTCGGCCGCAGCACGCCATCGCGCGAGATGATGTCGCGCGTATAGCCGGAGACGTAGATCACCGGCACGGGCCGCTCCTGCGAAAACGCCCATTCCGCGAGATCGGCGCACTTCACTTTGCCGGGCATCACGACGTCGGTGAGAATCAGGTCGACGTTCACGCCGCTTTCGAGCACGCTCATCGCGGCATCGCCGTTAGCGGCGCGCAGCACCGTGTAATGCATCGCTTCGAGTATCGCGACCGTCGACATCAGCACGGCGGGATCGTCATCGACGACGAGCACCGTCGCGCCGCCCGTGTGCGCCGTCATCGCATCGACGCGCAGTTGCGCGGTTTCATCGTCGAAGCTGCGCGGAAAGAACATCTCGACCGTCGTGCCCACATCGACCGAACTCGACACCGCGATATGCCCGCCCGACTGCTTGACGAAGCCGAACACCATCGAGAGGCCGAGACCCGTGCCGTGCCCTTCCGGCTTCGTCGTGAAGAACGGCTCGAATGCGCGTTCGAGCACGTCGGGCTCCATGCCCGCGCCGGTGTCCGATGCGGACAGCTTCACGTATTCGCCCGGATGCAGATCCTTGCCCTCGCACGCCGCGGCATCGAGCGCTTCGTTCGAGCAGACGAGCGTGAGCTTGCCGTCGCCGCGCATGGCATCGCGCGCGTTGATCGCGAGATTCAGCAGCGCGTTTTCCAGTTGATTGCGGTCGACGCGGAAGTTCCATGCGTGCTCCGCGAGCAACGTGTTGATGCATACCGACGGTCCCACTGCATGCTGCAAGAGCTCGCGCATCTCTTTGAACAGGCGCTGCGGATTGATCACGACCGGCGACTGCGGTTGCCGCCGCGCGAACGACAGCAATTGCGAAGCGAGCTTCGCGCCGCGCTGCACGGCTTCCATCGCGGCGTGTACGCGCTCGGGCACGCGGCTGTCCGTCGGCGGCAAATACTGCAGCAATTGCAGGTTGCCGCTGATCGCCTGCAGCGTGTTGTTGAAGTCGTGCGCGACGCCGCCCGTCATCGCGCCGAGCGCTTCCATTTTCAGGCTCTGACGCAATTGCGCCTCCACCGCGATGCGCGCGGCCACGGCTTCGGAGATCTTGTCTTCGAGACCGCGCGTCAGTTCCCGCAAGGTCTCTTCGGCGATCCTGCGATCGTGAATGTCGATGATGACGCCGGGAAAGCGCATTGGTCTGCCGGTTTCGTCGTGGTCGCAGCGGCCGGTGGCGAGAATCCAGGTCCATCGCGCATCGCCGGAAAGGATGCGGTATTCGGCGCGAAACGGCTCGCCGTGCTGCAGCGTGCGCACGATAAGCCCCCTGACGCGTTCCAGATCCTCGGGATGAATCTTCGCGAACGCCGCCTCGATCGGCATGCCGCGCGCCACTTCGTCGAGCGAAAACGAAAACGTGCGCGCGAAGCGCTCATCGCCTTTCACGCGATTGTCGGGAATGTCCCACACGAACGTGCCGAGCACCGCGCCGGAATTGAGCGCGAGTTGCAAGCGCTCATCGGCTTCGCGAAACGCGCGTTCGGCTTCGGCGCGCGTGCGTTCGAGCAGCACGCGCCCGGTCGTTTCGACGACGATCGCGAGCACGCCGACGGGCACGCCTTCGTTCGACGCGACCGGGCTGTAATGCAGATCGAGCCACACTTGCGCATCGCGACCGTCGCGCGGCAACGTAAAGCTCATGTCGCGATACGAAAGCGATTCTCCGCGCAGTCCCGTATCGAGCACATTGCGATTGAACTCGGCCGCCTCGGGCCACGCCGCTTCGATCGGCATGCCGAGAATGCGCGGATGACGCCCGCCCGAAAAACGCGCGTATGCGTCGTTATAGAGCAGCGTGCCTTCGTCGCCCCATAGCACGGCCATCGGCAACGCGTTGCGCAGCATCATCTGCACGACGGAGCGCAACACTTGCGGCCATGCGTCGATGGGACCGAGCGGCGTCGCGCGCCAGTCGTAGTCGCGAATGGCGCGCGCTGTTTCGCCGACCCAGGAATCGAGCTGACGGTGATCGGAGATATTCGAAGTCAAAACCGGCCTTAACTGTCTGAAGAATCGCGTGGTCGTTCGCGAATTCGACAGCATAAAGGCTATTCGTTCAGACCTGAAGCGCTACCCGCCATGCCTCTTATCCGCGCTTCGGTTTGCGCACCGCGCGCACCTTGCCCGTGCGCCCGCCGCCGCAGAAAAAGCGGTCGCGTCCATCCGATTCGAGTCCCGACACGCCCACGCCTTCGGGCATGTCGAGCCGCTGGATGACTTCGCCCGATTGCGCATCGATGTGCCGCAACTCGCTTTCGTCGCCTTCCCACGTCGCGTGCCACAGTTCGCCGTCGATCCACGTCACGCCCGTCACGAAGCGATTCGACTCGATCGTGCGCAGGATCGCGCCATCGTCCGGATCGATCTGATGAATCTTGCGTTCGTTGTACTGCCCGACCCAGAGCGTGCCCTCGGCCCACGCGAGCCCCGAGTCCGCGCCGCCGCCCGGCGCGGGAATCGTCGACACGACGCGACCGGTTCGCGGATCGATCTTCTGGATGCGGTCCTCGGCGATCTGAAACAGATGCTCGCCGTCGAACGCGGTGCCCGCATGCGCCGCGACTTTGAGCGTTCGCGCCTTCTCGCCGCTTTCGGGATCGAAGGCGTTGAGCGTATCGCCGGCGGCGAACCACACATGCTCGCCGTCATACGTGACGCCATGCACGCCGTCGATATCCGGAAAAGGCCCATATTCGCGGATGATTTCCGCCTTCGCGCGTTTCATCGCCGTCCTCCTGATGATTGATTCGATGGCTTCATGCTAATCACTCGCGAGATCGACGGGGAGTAACAAGGCCGTCGCGAATCCGGGCATCGGCGGCGTGGTCCAGCGGCGCGCACGGCCGCGACCGAATGATTGCACCTTGCCGCTCGCGGCGAGCGCATCGAGCGATCGCTGCACCGTGCGCTGACTCGCGCCAAGCGCAATGGCGAGCGCGGAGCTGGACCACGATTCGCCATCGGCGAGAAACGCGAGCAGCGGCGCATGTTCGTCTTCGACGGGCAACGCGAGCACCGCAACGTCGCGCGCGTGACGCGGCTTCAGCACGAAGCCGCGCGGCGTCGCATCGATGTTCGCGTGTGCGCGCAGCATCGTGCGCAGCCGGCCCATCTCGACGCGCAAGCGCGCGCGATGCGTTTCGTCCGCTTCACGAATGCGAAACGCGCGCAGGATCAGCGCGTCGCGAGGCACATCGCCGGGCCACGCTTGCGCAAGCATGCGCGCGAGCGTGAAGAGCACGGGGCGCGTCGCGAGCGACATCGACGTGCCGTTTTCGCGCACGCAAAGACGGCACGCATCGACGACGAAGGCATTCGATGCGAACAGCGCTTCGACTTCATGGAGCCGGAGCAGCCGCTCTTCGCCCTGCGCGATGAGACGCGCGGCGGGCGCGTTGAGGATGCGCCACGCGCTGTCGACTTCGGCGGCGAGCGCGGGAATCGCAGCCTCACGCGCGGCGAGCGTCGCGCGTTCCAGCGCCGCGCGCGCCGCGTGGGTCTGCAGACGGCGCATCGCGATGCCCGCATCGATGAGTTCATGCGCGGCCCGCGATGCAGCGGGCAGCGCCGCATGATCCAGTTCGACGAGCATGCGTTGCGCATCGCCGATCCGTCCGATGAGAAGCGCGCGCCGCACTTCGAGATAGCGCGCGTGCGCGGCGTTGACGTGATCGCCGTGCGCTTCGAGAATCGCGCGCGCCTGATCGAGCGCCTTCGCGGGCCACGCGAGATCGCGCGATGCGAGCGCGATTTCCGCTTCCGCAACGATGCAGCGCGAACGCGCCAGCGCCTCTTTCGCGCCGAACGCGCGCGCCGCGCTTTTGACGAGCGTGCGCGCCCGAACGAAGTCGCCGAGCTGCGCCATCGCGATGCCGCGCAACGCGAGCGCATTCGCATCCTCGCGCAACGCGATGCGATTCAGCGCGCCGAGCGGATCACCCGCCGCGAGCGCGCGCGCCGCCGCCGTGATCAGCGAATCCATGCGAATCCCGACACACTTGTCACTCCTTTGCCGTGCACGCCCGCGACTAATCTAACACCGTACTCGACGTGCCTTGGCAGGAAGGACATCATGAACATCGAACGAGAGAGCAGCCGCTTCGTCGCGATCATCGCGCTCGTCGTCGTGGCGAGCGTGATCGCGATTCATGCGATGCACATGCCGATGTCACCGATGAGCGAGTGGCCGATGCCCGGCGGCTGGATGTCATCGCCCGCCTTCACGCCGATGTGCGGCCGCGCATGGTTGCGCGCGATGGCGGCGTTCATCGGCATGTGGCTCGCGATCGTGAAGGCGACGCGCTTCGTCTTCGATCCGCGGACATTCAACGCGACATGCGACGCGCCAGCACATGCGCGCCCACCACGCACACGATGCCGATGACTCCGCCCGGGAGCACATGCGTGAGCCGCTCGAACGCATCGGCGGCGGACTGATTCGCCAGCATGATTGCAAGCGCAACGAACATGCAGCGAAAGAAGTATCCGACGATATAGCGCTGAAATGCGACGAGCGTGAGGAACGCGGCGAGCGTCGCGAGCGTGACGGCCATGCCCGAATGCGGCACGACGAAGCGCCCGAGCACGATGCCGATCGGCACGCCCGCGATCACGCCCCACGCGCGGTTCCGCAGCTTCGTGCGCGCCGTATCGACCGAACCGGTGACGATGCTCGCCGCGCCCCAGATCACCCAGTTCGCGTGATCCATGTGCGCGTACACGACCATCATCGCGGCAATGCCGACGCTTGCGAGCATCGCCGCGAGGTCTTCGCCGAAGGGCGCGCGTTCGCCGAAATCATCGAGATTGGACCAGCGTGACGCGGGCTTGCCACGCGAGCGCATATGCGCCGACAACATCGCTGGCACGAGCGCGGCAAGGAGATAAGGCAACCAGGCGGGCGCGGCGTGCAACAACGCATCGACGGTGCGTCCGCCGTGCAGTTCGTTCGCGAGAATGAGCACAGGAATGAAAGTCCAGTTGCCGACCGTGCGAAGTTTCGACCCGCGCGATGCCAGCAGAATCACGCACGCCGCGAGCGTCATGCACGCAACGACGAAGAACGCCGGCACGAGTTCGGCAAGCAGCAGCAGATACGTCCCGGCGATGACCGCGAGTCCGTGCGAGACGACGCCAGGCGGTCTCAACGCGAGCTGGTCTTGCGCGATTGTCGTGGCGATCGCGAGCAGCGACGCCTTCATCCATAGCGCGTTGCCGGTGGCGAGCGCAAGCGCGACGAAAGGCAGCAGCGCGATCGTTGCGTGCGCGAGCGGCCAGAGCTTGATCTCGCTGGCGATACGAAGATGCGGTGCATCGGCGGACATGCGCTGTGGCCTCTTCGTGAGTTCGCATGAAGTTTAGTCGTCGGTCCGGGCCGATGTGAACAATCGCTCGCAATGCGCCGTCGATTCCCGGTTCGCTACGGCAAAACCCTTAAAACAAGGCTTCTTCGCATGACCGTGCTAAAACATCATTTAAACGTTTTCTAAAGGACTTTGCGCTGCGGTCGTTATACAGATCAGCCGATGCACTCATCGGCGGCGCAGCAGACGAAGCATCGCCGTCACCGCTCGCGCACGCGCCCTTGCGATGCAGCCACCTTGAGAGAGCTATGTTTTCCACAATCAAAGGCCGACTGGCCTTGGCCATGATGCTTCTGAGCGCACTTCTGATCGCGGTCGGCATGGTCGGACTGATCGGCATGACTCAGTCCAACACGGTCACGCACGACCTCTTCACGAATGAAATGCCGAGCGCGGTATCGGTCGGCAATGCGGAAATGTTCGTGGCGCGCGAGCGTCTCTCCTTCGATCGGGCGGCGCTGAACGTGGGCACGCCCGCGGCGGAAGAAGCCATCGGACGCGGCGCGTTGATGCGCAAGTCTTCCGACGAAGCCTGGACGAAGTACTCCGGATTGCCGCAGGGCCCGGAAGAGAAAGTGCTCGCCGAGAAGTTCGGCGCGCAGCGTCTCGCAGTGCAGAAGCTGCTCGACGAAGGCTATGCCGATATACGCGCGCAGGATCAGGCGAAGATCGTCGCCGATGCGAACGCGATGCAGGTCTCGTTCAACGAGCTGGCGAAGACGGGCATCTCGCTGCGCAAGCTGCAATTCGATCAGGCGAAAGCCGCCTATGACAACGGCCAGCAAGTCTTCGGCATGTTCCGCATGGCGTCGATCATCGCGATCCTCGTGGGCATCGCCGCTTCGTTCTATTCGTGGGTGTCGCTGCGCCGTCGCATTTCGCGTCCGCTCGATGTGGCGCTTGCGCAGTTCGATGCGATCGCGAGCGGCGATTTGCGCAGCAACGTGAAAGTGACGTCGAACGACGAAATGGGCCAGTTGTTGCGCGGTCTCGCGACGATGCAATCGAGCCTCATCGATACGGTGCGCACTGTGCGCGGCGGCAGTGAGTCGATTGCGTCCGCAACCAAGCAGATCGCGGCGGGCAATGTGGATCTTTCGTCGCGCACCGAAGAACAGGCGTCGGCGCTTCAGGAAACCGCGTCGAGCATGGATCAGCTGACCGGCACGGTCAAGCAGAACGCCGACAACGCGCGCCAGGCGAGCGTGCTTGCCGCGAATGCGTCGGAGATCGCGGGCAAGGGCAGCCATGTCGTGTCGCAGGTCGTGACGACGATGGGCGAGATCAACCATAGCTCGTCGAAGATCGCGGACATCATCACGATCATCGAAGGCATTGCGTTCCAGACGAACATTCTCGCGTTGAACGCAGCCGTCGAAGCGGCGCGCGCCGGTGAAGAAGGCCGCGGCTTCGCGGTCGTCGCTGGGGAAGTGCGCTCGCTCGCACAGCGTTCGTCGGCGGCGGCGAAAGAGATCAAGGAGCTGATCGACAACTCCGTCGAGCGCGTGCAATCGGGCGCCGCGCTCGTCGATGAAGCCGGCCGCACGATGACGGAGATCAGCACGGCGGTGCAGCGTGTGACCGACATCATGGGCGAGATCGCGGCGGCGTCGGAAGAGCAAAGCAGCGGCATCGAGCAAGTGGCGCGCGCCGTCACGCAGATGGATGAAGTGACGCAACAGAACGCGGCGCTCGTCGAGGAAGCGGCGGCGGCTGCGCAATCGCTGGAAGATCAGGCGGGCGCATTGCGCACGGCGGTGGAGACCTTCCGTCTTCACGATGAAGGCATGCGCGCGACGGTCTGACGCCCTTTCGCGTCTCGATCATGCACGGCTCGCGATCCTTCGGTACGCGAGCCGTTTGTCTTTTGCCGAGCCATAACCGCCGGTAATCACCTCATGAGGCGAATTCAATAGACGGCTATCGCTGTTTTCGCGAGACTGCGGAGCGTCGGATCGACATGCGGTCCGTCCTCGATAAAAGAGCGCGCGCAACGAATCGGCCAGCGCGCAACAAGCCTCGGAGGAGACATAGAAGATGCTGCATCGACCCAGAGTCACCCGCTCCGTGCTCGCGCTGATGTGCGCGATGTCGTTCATCATGTATCTCGATCGCGTGAACCTGTCCGCTGCGGCGGGCCTCATACGCGACGATCTTCATCTCACCAATACCGACGTCGGCCTCGTGTTCGGCGCGTTCGCCTATACGTATGCGATCTGCCAGGTGATCGGCGGATGGTTCAGCGATCGATTCGGCGCGAAGACGACGCTCGTGCTGTGCGCGTCGATCTGGATCGTCGCGACGATCGCGACGGGTTTCGCGGGCGGCGTCGCGTCGCTGTTCTGCGCGCGCATGTTGCTCGGCGTCGGCGAAGGCGCGGCGCTGCCGGCGCAGGCGCGCGCGCTCGTCAACTGGTATCCGGCGAGCAAGCGCGGCTTCGTGCAGGGGCTCACGCATTCGTTCTCGCGTCTTGGCAACGCGCTTACGCCGCCGTTGATCGCGTTGCTGGTCGCGTTCGCTTCGTGGCGTGCGTCCTTCGTGCTCGTCGGCGCGCTGACGGCCGTGTGGGTGATCGTTTATGCGTGGTACTTCGCGGACAATCCGCGCAAGCATCGGCATATGACGGCCGAGGAAGAAGCGGAGTTGCCGCCGGAGAACAAGGTCGCCGTCGACAAGACGCGCGAACCGACGCCGTGGGGACGCCTGCTCAAGCGCATCTCGCCGACGATGCTCGTCTACTTCTGCTATGGCTGGACGGGCTGGCTCTTCTTCACGTGGCTGCCGACGTTCTTCATGCATGGACGCGGGCTCGATCTGAAGAGTTCGGCGTTGTTTTCGGCGGGCGTGTTCTTGTCGGGCGTCGTCGGGAATACGGCGGGCGGCGTGATCTCCGATCGCATTCTGAAGCGCACGGGCAGCGTGGTTTCGGCGCGGCGCAACATGATCATCGTCGCGTTTCTCGGGGCGCTCGTGTTTCTCGCTCCGGTGATGTTCGTGAAGTCGCTGCCGGTCATGGCTGCTTCGATGAGCCTGTCGTTCTTCTTTCTCGAGATGACGATTGGACCGATCTGGGCCGTGCCGATGGACATCACGCCGAAACATGTCGGGATTGCCAGCGGGCTGGTGAATGCAGGGTCCGCTATCGCGGGGATTTTCTCGCCGATCGTGTTCGGGTTTGTCGTCGATCGGACCGGGAGTTGGACTTTGCCGTTCGCTGGATCGTTGGGGTTGCTCGCGGTTGGCATCGTGATGACGTTTTTTATGCGGCCGGATATTGCGTTGGATAGCGCTGGTGCGGCGGCTTCTGGGAGGGAGTTGGGGTTTGCGGAGTAGCGGGTTTTTGCGGTCATTCGGCTGTTCGGATTTCTTTCGCCGGATCCCGGTTTCGTCCCCGGTCGTCGCTAAACACAGCGGCCGGGGTGACGTCAAGCATCGCCACCACGTCCGTCGAAGGATGCTATTCCGATGTTGCAATCTCGGACGGCGCTCACCTATCGACTGCAAATTCGCCATTGCGCAGTCACGTTGCATTCAAGCATACGCCCGGGTAGATCATCTCTTCTGACACGGCTTGTCCATCGTTTTCGAAAGGATCGTAGCTCGTCAACATAAAGTTACGCCTATCTATTCCGTCGGATACCTAAATCCGCTACGTTCGTTATCTCCGACAAAACAGATTGACGAACATGCAAGAACGCGACGTACTCAATGGCCGGGGCACGAGCAGTGAGCTTTCCATTGCTGGATCCGCCATGCGTAAAGCCGCAATACGAGAGGGCGATCCAACGACAACAGGTGGCTATGTCATCGCTGGTACATCAACAATTCGCGACGGCAAGAGAAAGGTTGCTCTCAGCGACGACCAAGCGACATGCGGGAACTGCGAAGGCACTTACAAAATACATGGGACCGGACAGGGCATAAAGGAGAAGGGCCGTCATGCGGTGGTTGATAACGATATCGTGCTCTGTCCGTGCAAACAGAATCGAGTCGTAATCGGGAAAAGACCGGGCATTTTCCTCAAGAGCGGCGCGGGTAGTGGCAACGCGCACGGCGCGAGCATGCCAACCATCGCTTCCGTTTTCGACGAACAATACGTCTTTCGCGACAGAACGAACGGTCGCCCCCTCGCTAACGTGTTCTATCGCCTGGTCAGCAGCAACGGCGTGACCGTGGAAGGTGTGACAGACCAAGCAGGACGGACGCAACGCATCAAAACCAGCTTAACCGAAAAAGTCGTGGTCGAGATTGAAGAAGCAGAATAATGGCAAAAGAGATATTTGAAGTTCATTCCTCGATGACTAACGCGGTCAAAGGCTCGTCCGTGGATGTGTATGTCAATACGCAGCGCATCTGCCCGAACATGACCAATGCGCAATTTAGGGAATTGGTCTTCTCTTGCAGAGACGAAGCGGTTCAGATGACTGATGCCCGTCTGAACGACCTTCGCCGATGGAATCAGGCGGACAAAGCGCGTGTCGACATATGGTTCGGGAGATGTGACGAAACGACTCGACAAACTCTGATCAGGGGCCTTTCTGCCATCTCGCGCGTTCTTAAGACTTTGAAGGCCGAAAACTTTGTGCGATGGGACCCCGATCACGCTACACATATTTCGTGCTCACCAAACTTGAGTAACGCCCTTGGCGCAGTGGCGGAAGTATGTGCCCCAGATACGGAGACGCACACCATCGCGATACGCGAGGCCTTCTGCGAAATGCGATCGGTGTCATATGCAAAGGACTCGATGGTTTCCACACTGATCCATGAGGCTAGTCACTTCAACGACACTATGGCGACCAAAGATTGGAGATACTTCATGAGAGAGTGCCTTCCGCTCGGCAAGACCAACCCAGAACAAGCCATCGAGAATGCAGACAGCATTGCCGGTTATGTCATCTACAGTATGTAAAGCAGTATCGAGTCTGCTTCTCGCCGCGTCGACAGGTGTGCTCGCCTGCGTTCCAAGCGAGAACTTCGACATCTACTTCAATCAGGACAGCGCAGAGGTCCCGACCGCGGAAGTGCTTCGGCTCGCAGGGTGGGTAGCAAAACAGCAGTTGGCGTATGCCCAACACGTCACGAAGGAGATAACGCAAATTAGCGGACATGCAGAAACGACTGAGCGCGATCCGCAAAGGCTCGCCGAGGCGCGTTTAGTTGCGGGAAAGCGGTTGCTCACACAACTTGGCTTCGTTAGAGGAGAAGTCGAAACGGATACTCATATCTATGAACATTCTCGCCTGACCAACGGCAAGCGGGTCGAAGTCTCATTCCTTCCCGAGTGCCCCAACGTGTGTTGTCCGACAAGTTCGGGTCTTCCAAGGAATTAGGCAATGTCGCGGTCCGCTGTGGCGCGTCTGCCGGCGCACGAGTACGCGCCGCCCGCTCACTTCTCGATGTTTGTCTTCTCGTCATGTGCAGCATTGTGTGCCGGCAATTGGATGTGAGCTTAGCAAGGACGCAGTAAATGCCGCCAACCCCGACGCACTGTCCCATAGGACTCGCCGGCCGGCTCCCGCACAGGGGCAACGCCAATAGACCACTAAGAAAACGAGATCCGGCGAGAGCAAAAATAAAACCAAACCCTCAAGCCTTCCGGATAGCCTCAATCACCAACTGCGTGGCAGGACTAATCCGCCTGTTCTTCCTGAGAATCAACCCATAAGGCGCGAGACGCCCCCGCAACGGGGTTGGCAAAGAAGCGATGGTATCGAGCGCAGCATAATAATCCGCGACCGAGCTAGGCAACACAGCCAGCATGTCCGAATCCCGCAACAGCGACAACGTGGTCAGAATCGAAGAAGTCTCCACGGTACTCACCGGGGGCGCCACACGCGACTCACGAAACGTCTGGTCGATGATCTGCCGCATCGGACTCGGATGCGGCTGCACGATCCACGGATACTTCGCGAGATCGGCGAGCTTCGGCTTGCCCGCAATACCAACAGAAGGATGATCCGGCCGCGCAACGATCGCGAGCGCCTCTTCCGACAAGGTCTCGAACGTCAGGTCCAGCGCTGAAAAGCCATAAGGAATGCGCCCGACGACAATATCCAACTGATCCTGCTGCAAGGCCTGCACGAGCACATCGCTCGTATCGATCTGCACGCTGATCTGCAAGCGCGGATGCGCTTCCTTCAACTCCACGATCACCTTCGTCAGCAAGTCAGGCGCAGGCGCCATCACCGCGCCGATCCGCACCTTGCCGATATCGCCCGCCTCGATCGCCGCGAGCTCATCGCGCAATTCATCGAGGTCCTCGAACACGACGCGCGCATAGCGCATCACCGCTTCGCCGTAGATCGTCGGCTCCATGCCTCGCGCATGACGCACGAACAGCGACGCGCCGATCGTGTCTTCCAGTTCCTTCAACGCCTTCGTCGCGGCAGGCTGCGTCATCGCGAGTTCGTCGGCGGCGCTTCTGAGCGATTCGGTTTCCGAAAGCGCCATCATCAATTGCAGATGACGCAGGCGCAGACGTTTGCGGATGGTCGAAGCGGGCGCGATCATGCGAGTGATAACTCCAGGAAATAGCCTGATTCAAATTATTCAATGGTCAGTTATCGCGGAGTTTCGCACACTAGCGCTACCCGAAACAGCCGCGCAAACCCTCGCATCATGCAGTGCGCGCGGCATCAATCGAACCACACGGAGACACCGAAGATGAAGATCAAGCATGTCCGCGCGCGCGTTTTCGAATGGAAAGGCAAGGTCGTTCCGCCGCAATCGCATTTCTGTACGAACGCCGTCGATATCCTCTACGAGCGCGGCGATGCAATGGGCTCGTTCCGCTTTCACGGCTGGCTCGTCGTCGAGGTCGAATGCGACGACGGCACCGTCGGCATCGGCAATTGCGCGCTCGCGCCGCGCGTCGCGAAGCAGATCGTCGATGAATATCTCGCGCCTATCGCCATCGGCGAAGATCCGTTCGATCACGAATACATCTGGCAGAAGATGTATCGGCGCACGCTCGCCTGGGGCCGCAAGGGCATCGGCATGGCGGCGATCTCGGCGATGGATATCGCGCTGTGGGACATCATGGGCAAGGCCGTGAAGAAGCCCGTCTTCAAGCTGCTCGGCGGCCGAACGAAAGAGAAGATCTGGTGTTATGCATCGAAGCTCTATAACAACGACGATCGCGACGCGTTTCTCGCCGAAGCGCAAGGTTATCTCGATCAAGGTTTCACCGCGATGAAAATGCGCTTCGGCTATGGCCCCAAAGACGGTCCGAAAGGCATGGCGAAGAATCTCGAACAAGTGCGCCTGTTGCGCGAGCTTGCCGGCGATGACGTCGACATCATGCTCGAATGCTATATGGGCTGGACGCTGGAGTACGCGCGCCGCATGTTGCCGCGCCTTGCCGAATTCAATCCGCGCTGGCTCGAAGAACCGGTGATCGGCGACGACGTCGAAGGCTATCAGGAACTCAAGAAGATGAACATCGTGCCGATCTCCGGCGGCGAGCACGAGTTCACGAGTTATGGCTTCAAGGATCTGCTCGAACGCCGGGCCGTCGATGTCATTCAATACGACACGAATCGCGTCGGCGGCATCACGGCGGCGCGCAAGATCAACGCCATGGCCGAAGCGTGGTCCGTGCCGGTCATTCCGCACGCGGGCCAGATGCACAACTATCACCTGACGATGTCGAGCACCGCGAGCCCGATGTCCGAGTTCTTCCCGGTGTTCGATGTCGAAGTCGGCAACGAGCTTTTCTATTACATCTTCGACGGCGAACCGCAGCCGGAGAACGGCTATCTGCAACTCTCCGATGAAACGCCGGGCCTCGGCATCACGCTGTCCGACAAGCATCTGAGCGACTTCAACATCATCGAATGACGATGCGACCTCGGGACCATGCAGCCCGAGGCGACAGGAGACGAACATGGAAAGCAGAATCGAAGCGCACACGGCGCACGACGCCGCCTCGTCCACACACGCGACGAGCGTGCGCTGGCGCATCTTCGGCGTGGTGTTCCTCATCACGCTGATCAATCTCGTCGACCGCATCTCGCTTTCCATCGCGATGCCCACCATCGCCAAGGAGTTCGCGCTCTCGCCCGCGATGCAAGGGCTCGTGCTGTCGAGCTTCTTCTGGTCATACGCGCTGTTGCAGATTCCGGGCGGCTGGCTCATCGACAAACTCGGCCCGCGCAAAGTAGTTGCAGGTGCAACTGTCTTGTGGGGTCTCTTCCAGACGCTGATGGGCGCAGCCACCGGCGGCATGTCGATGTTGCTATTGCGCGTGGGTCTCGGCGGCGCGGAGGCACCGCTCTTTCCCGCCGGCAGCAAGCTCAACGCGCTGTGGCTGTCGCGCAAGGAACGCGCGCGCGGCGCGGTGCTGATGGATGCCGGATCGCCGCTCGGCGCCGCGATCGGCGGTCTCGCGATCTCGAACCTGATCCTCATGTTCGGCTCGTGGCGCACCGCGTTCGTCGTCGCGGGGCTTGCGACCATCGCATGCGGATGGCTCGCATGGCGCTATCTGCGCGACGATCCCGCGAAACATCCCGGCGTCAATGGCGCGGAACTGGCGCATATCCACGACGGCGCGCCGCCCGCATCGAAGGCGATGCACGCAAGCCAGGACGATGCGCCGCTGCCGCTGCGCTCGACCATCGCGATGTGCGTCGGCCGCATGAGCTGGGCGATGATCTTCTTCGGCTTGCTCACGTGGGGCCCGAGCTATCTGACGCAGGCGCGCGGTCTGAGCCTTTCGCAGATCGGCGCGGCGACCTTCTTCATCTTCCTCGCGGGCGCGCTCGGTTCGCTTTCCGGTGGCTTCCTGTGCGATGCCTTGTGCGGGATGAATCTGTCGCGCGGTAAAGTCGTGAAGACGATGATCGCGGTCTCGGGCATCGCAACGCTCGCCGTATTCGCCGCGCTGCCGACGATCACTTCGCCCGTCGTCGCGGTCGCCGTGCTGTGCGGCGCATCGTTCCTGCTGATGTGGGGCAGTCTCTACTGGAGCCTGCCTTCGCTGCTCGCAAGCCCGGGACGCGTGGGCCTGCTCGGTGCATGCATGAACTGCGCGGGCAGCGTCGGCGGCATTTCGATTCCGCTCATCACCGGCTTCATTCTTCAGCGCACCGGCTCTTTCGATGCGGTGCTGCACTTTTACGGCGCGTGCGCGCTGGTGTATATCTTCGGTTCGATCGCAATCGATCTGCGCCGCACGCGTTAATAACCGACAACGGACCATACAGACATGAAACCTCGCATCGCAGTGCTTCTCGGCGATCCCGCCGGCATCGGTCCCGAACTGATCGCGCGTCTCATCGCGAAGCCCGAGAATCGCGCGCGCGCCGATCTGCTCATCATCGGCGACAAGCGTGAACTCGATCAAGGCATGGAGATCGCGCAGCAACGCTTCGAGTATGGAGTCATCGACAACGAAGCGGCCGCCGCGCGCGATACCGGCGTGCCCTCGCTCATCGATTTCCGCCTGCCCGACGATGCGCCTTACGAGCGCGCCGTATCGACGGAACGCGGCGGCCGTTATAGCCTCGAAGCCTTCAAAGAAGCGCTTGCGATGACGCGCGCAAACCGCACGCAAGCGATGCTGTTCGCGCCCGTCAACAAGACTTCGCTGCACATGGCCGGCATGGAAACGAACGACGAGATGGAATGGTTCGCGCGTCAGCTCGACTATAGCGGCGCGTTCTGCGAGTTCAATGTGCTCGACGAATTGTGGACCTCGCGCGTGACCTCGCATATCGCGCTGAAGGACGTGAGCGCGAAGCTCACGCCCGAGCGCATCGTCGGCGCGGTGCAACTGATTCACGATGGTCTGAAGCGCGCGGGCGTGGACAAGCCGCGCATCGCGGTGTGCGGCTTCAATCCGCATAACGGCGACAACGGCGCGTTCGGCCGCGAGGAAATCGACGTGATCGCGCCGGCCGTCGAAGAAGCGCGTGCGCGAGGCTATGACGCGCAAGGCCCCTTCCCCGCCGACACCATCTTCGTGCGCGCGCGCGATCAGAAGGTCTTCGATGGCGTGGTCACGATGTATCACGATCAAGGCCAGATCGCGATGAAACTCATGGGCTTCTGGCGCGGTGTCACGGTGCACGGCGGCCTGCCCGTTCCGATCACGACGCCCGCGCACGGCACCGCGTTCGATATCCACGGCCAGGGCCGCGCCGATGCCGGCGCCACGCAAAAGGCCTTCGACATCGCCGTGCGCATGGCGCAAGACCGCGTGAGCTGACGCCATGATGCAAGAACGCATCGAAGCATTGCGCGAACGCTTTCTGCAAAGCGGCGACGACGCCGATCTGCCCATCGTCGACGCGCATCATCACTTCTGGGACGTGTCGCGCAACTATCATCCGTGGCTGCGCGATCTGCCGCGCATCGCGTTTCGTTACGGCGATTACGCGTCGATCTGCAAGAACTTCCTGCCCGACGACTACTTCGCGCAGGCGGGCAATCATCGCATCGTGAAGACGGTGATGATGGAAGGCGAATGGGATCCGCGCGACGTGCTCGGCGAAGCGCGCTGGGCGACGGCGCTGCACGAACGCACCGGCTTGCCGAACGCGATGGCCGCGCAGATCTGGCTCGATCGCGACGATGTCGCCGATGTCATCGACGCCTATCGCGAGATGCCGCTCGTGCGCAGCGTGCGTCATAAACCGAAGACCGTGCCCCGCGCGGAACATCGCGCGGATTTCGCCGCGCCCGGCTCGATGCGTTGCGAACGCTGGCGGCGCGGTTATGCGTTGCTCGCGCAAAGTGGCCTGATGTTCGAACTGCAGGCGCCGTGGTGGCACTTCGAGGAAGCCGCAGAACTCGCGCGCGACTTTCCGCAGATGAAAATCATCGTGAACCATGCCGGCCTGCCCGCCGATCGTAGCGAGGAAGCGCTAACGGCTTGGCGCGCCGCGCTCGATGCGCTCGCGCGATCGCCGAACGTATGGCTCAAGATATCGGGGATCGGCGAACCTGGCGTAAGCTGGCGTGTCGAGCGCAACGGACGCATCGTGCGCAATGCGATCGAAAGCTTCGGCGTCGCGCGATGCCTCTTCGCGAGTAACTTTCCGGTCGATAGCCTCGTCGTCACGCTCGATGATCTTTTTACCGGCTTCAAGACGATCGTCGCAGCGCGCTCGCGCGAAGAACGTCTCGCGCTATTCTTCGACAACGCGTGCGCGCTGTACCGGATCTAGACCAACCAAAGGAGACTTACTTCAATGGCTGCACCTGTTTATCGCGGCGTCTTTCCCGTCGCTCCGACCATCTTCGACGATCAGGGCCGCCTCGATCTCGAGGGCCAGAAGCGCGCGATCGATTTCATGATCGATGCCGGCTCGCACGGCGTATGCATACTCGCGAACTTTTCCGAGCAGTTCGCGCTATCCGATGCGGAACGCGACACCGTTCAGCGCACCGTGCTCGAACATGTGGCGGGCCGCGTGCCGGTGATCGTCACGACGACGCATTTCAGCTCGCGCATCTGTGCGGAGCGCAGCCGCGCCGCGCAGGACGCGGGCGCCGCAATGGTCATGATCATGCCGCCTTATCACGGCGCGACGATTCGCGTGGGCGAGCGCGGCATCCACGAGTTCTATCGCGAAGTATCGAACGCGATCGACATTCCGATCATGATTCAGGACGCGCCTGTCGCTGGCACGCCGCTCTCCGCGTCGTTTCTCGCGACGCTCGCGCGCGACGTCGAGCATGTGTCGTACTTCAAGATCGAAACGGCGCAGGCTGCATCGAAGCTGCGCGAGCTGATCGAACTCGGCGGCGATGCGATCGTCGGTCCGTGGGACGGCGAAGAGGCGATCACGCTGATGCCCGACTTCGACGCGGGCGCGACCGGCGCGATGACGGGCGGCGGCTACCCCGACGGCATCCGCAAGATCGTCGATGCCTACTTCGCGGGCGATTCCGACAAAGCCGCCGAGCTGTATCAGCAATGGCTTCCGCTCATCAACTACGAGAACCGTCAGTGCGGTCTCGCGGCGTGCAAGACGCTGATGAAGGAAGGCGGCGTGATTCGCTCGGATGCAGTGCGTCACCCGCTCGCGCCGATGCATCCTGCCGTGCGCGAAGGCTTGCTGAAAGTCGCGCGCAAGCTCGATCCGCTCGTGCTGCGCTGGGGACATTGACTAGCGCCGACGCTTCTTCTTCGAATCGGCCTTGATTGTGGGAACGCCCACACGTTCCCGCAAATACTCCACGGTCCGCGCGCAACGCGCGGGCAGCGGCCATTCCGCGCGGCGGATGAGCCACAGCGTATCGATCACCGGCGCGCCGCATTCGACCACGCCGATCGCTTCCGGCTGGCCGAACGCGATGCGCGCATAACGCGGTATCACCGTGAAGCCGAGTCCGCGCGCGACGAACTCCAGTATGAGGCTGATCTGATTGCTGAAGCCTTGCCGGCGCAAGCTCGCGACGCCTGGATTGCCCGGGAAGCGGCGGCTCAGCAGACGGCTCGCGGTCATGTGCGCTTCCGGATAGTCGATGAAGCCGAGCCGTTCGAGATCGCTCCATTCGTGTACGTCTTCGTTCGCGGGCACGACGAGTTCGAGCGGCTCCTCGATGAACTTGCTCGCCGCGAGACGCGGATCGTCGGGCTTCAACGCGACGATGCCGAGGTCGTAGCGGCTCTCCAGCACGGCTTCGAGCACTTCCGAATCGGGCGCGAAGCGATGACGCATCTTCCATTCCGGGCGCTGCTGCTGCAAATCGAGCAGCAGCGGAAACAGCACGAGCCCGATGCTGCCCGGCGTGATGAGGCCGATTTCGCCAGCTTCGTCTTCGCTATCCGACAGCCGGGAAGCGAGACGCTTGCCCGCCAGTTCCATCTCGTTGCAATAGTCGATCAACGCCCTGCCCGCCGGCGTGAGTTCGATGCCGCGCGGACGGCGAATCACGAGCAGGCCCAGTTCGTCTTCCAGATGACGAAGATGCTGGCTCACGGCGGCCTGCGTCAGATCGAGCCGCTCGGCGGCGCGCGTGAAGTTGCCGAGGTCGACGAGCGCGAGAAAGGTGCGCAGCCATTGCGGATTGAGCATCACGAAATTTTATCGAACCGATAATCTGCAGATAGTTTTCATTATGACACTGAACGGTTAATCTGAACGCCTTCATTGATACAGAGAACCACAGATGTCAGCACTCTTCACTCCTTTCAAATTGAAGGACGTTACGCTGCGCAACCGCATCGCCATTCCGCCAATGTGCCAGTACAGCGCCATCGACGGCTTCGTCAACGACTGGCACCTGAGCCATTACGCGAGCCTTGCGCGCGGCGGCGCGGGCCTCGTGATCGTCGAGGCGACGGGTGTATCGCCGGAAGGCCGCATCACGCCGGGATGCACGGGTCTTTGGGACGACGCGCACATCGAAGGCATGAAGAACATCGCGGCGGCGATCAAGGCGGCGGGCGCGGTGCCCGGCATCCAGATCGCGCATGCGGGCCGCAAGGCGAGCGCGAATCGTCCGTGGGAAGGCGACGATCACATCCCGTCCGACGATGCACGCGGCTGGGACACGCTCGCGCCATCGGCGGTCGCATTCGGCGGCGGGCTGCCGAAAGTGCCCAAGGCGATGACGCTCGACGACATCGCGCGCGTGAAGGCCGACTTCGCGGCGGCCGCACGTCGCGCACGCGAAGCGGGTTTCGAATGGCTGGAACTGCACTTCGCGCACGGCTATCTCGCCCAAAGCTTCTTCTCCGTCGATGCCAACCAGCGCGACGATCAATACGGCGGCGATCTCGCGGGACGCAGCCGCTTCATCGTCGAGACCTTCGACGCGGTGCGCGAAGTGTGGCCCGAGAACCTGCCGCTGACGGCGCGTTTCGGCGTCATCGAATACGACGGCCGCGATGAAGCCACGCTGAACGAATCCATCGAACTGACGAAGACGCTGCGTCGCAAAGGACTCGATCTGATGAGCGTGAGCGTCGGCTTCTCGACGCCCGATGCGCGCATTCCATGGGGACCGGCGTTCCTCGGCCCGATCGCGGAACGTGTGCGCCGAGAAGCGGAGATTCCGGTTGCGTCGGCGTGGGGCTTCGATTCGCCGCCGAACGCGGAACACGCGGTCGAATCCGGTCAACTCGATCTCGTGATGATCGGCCGCGCGCATCTGTCGAATCCGCATTGGCCGTATCAGGCAGCCAAGCAGTTGAAGGTCGAGAAGCCGTCGTGGGCATTGCCCGCGCCTTATGCGCATTGGCTCGAACGTTACGCCGTCGCTGAATGACGTCGTGAAATGAAAAAAGCGCGCAATGGTTGCGCGCTTTTTTTAGTAGACCGGCTCCATGCCGTGTTTGATTTTGGTCGCGTCGGTATCGCTCGAACCGAGAAACGCCAGGAACGCGCGAGCATCTTTCGATGCGCTTGCGTTCGCACCGATCGCGCCTTCGAATACCGTCTGCGTTTGAATCGCCGGCGGCAACATACCGAGCACGTCGATGCCTTCGACGCCGATCATCTCGCTCAACTGCTGGAAGCCGAGTTCGACTTCGCCACGCGCGATGAGCGCGCCGACAGCGACACCCGGCGGCGCCTGCACGATGCGCGATGCGATGCGTTGAGCGATGCCCCAACGCTCGAACAGACGCGTCAGATAGACACCGCTCGGCCCCGTCGAATAGCCGATGGTGCGCGCCGCGAGCACGGCTTCGCGCACGGCGGCTTCATCGTCGATGGCAGGACGCCGCGCGCCCGCTTTCACCGCGATCGCAACGCCCGAACGCGCGATCCGCACGCGACTCGCTGCGTCGACGTGTCCTGATGCCGCGAGCCGATCGATCGCATCCGAAGCGAGCACGACAATATCGAACGCTTCGCCCGCTTCGATACGCCTGACCGCCGCGACGCCGCCCACCGATACGATCGCAACGCGCTGGCCCGACTGCGCTTCATACGCGCAAGCGAGATCGTTCAGCACTTGGCGCGTGGCCATCGAAGAGATACCGGTGATGCTCATGCGCGTCAGTCGATATAGCGCAGGCCCGCTTTTTCCAGCGGTCCGCGCATCTTGTACATGTCGAGACCGAGCACGCCGCTTGCGAGCTTCGCGCGTTTTTCTTCCTCGAGCGCCTCGCGCGCAGTGGCTTTATCGAGCACCTGTTGCGCCGATGCGGACGGCACGACCACGACGCCATCGTCATCCGCGACGATCACATCGCCCGGCGTGACCCATGCGCCCGCGCACACGACCGGAATGTTCACCGAGCCGAGCGTCGCCTTCACCGTGCCCTTCGAGGAAATCGCGCGGCTCCATACGGGGAAGTTCATCTCCGTCAGCACGCGCACATCGCGCACGCCGCCGTCGATGATGAGCGCACGCGCGCCGCGCGCCTTGAAGCTCGTCGCGAGCAGATCGCCGAAGAAGCCGTCGGTATTGTCCGTCGTGCATGCGGCCACGACGATATCGCCAGGCTGAATCTGCTCGGCCGCGACGTGCATCATCCAGTTGTCGCCCGGTTGCAGCAACACGGTCACGGCCGTGCCGCTCACTTGCGCGCCCGCATAGATCGGCCGCATGTAGGTCTTCATCAGGCCGACACGGCCCATCGCTTCGTGCACGGTCGCCGAGCCGAGTGCGCCGAGCCTGGCGGCCGCATCCGCATTCGCGCGATTGATGTTGCGATACACCACACCCAGTTCGTACATATCAACGTCCCTTTGCTTTGAGCGCCGCATCGAGGCGCGGATACACGCGGCGCGCGTTGCCTTCGTAAATCTTGTAGCGCGCTTCCGGCTCGATCTGCGCGGCTTCGACGTAGCGCTTCGTATCGTCGAAATAGTGTCCCGTTTCAGGATCGATGCCGCGCACCGCGCCGATCATTTCGCTTGCAAACAAAATGTTGTCGACGGGAATCACGCGCGTCAGCAGATCGATGCCCGGCTGATGATAGACGCAGGTATCGAAGAACACGTTGTTGAGCAAATGATCCTTCAACAAAGGCTTTTTCAGCTCCTGCGCGAGTCCGCGGAAACGCCCCCAGTGATACGGCACCGCGCCGCCGCCATGCGGAATCACGAACTTGAGCGTCGGAAAATCGCGGAACAGATCGGACGTGAGGCACTGCATGAACGCGGTCGTGTCGGCGTTCAGGTAATGCGCGCCCGTCGTGTGAAAGCACGCGTTGCAGCTCGTGCTCACATGAATCATCGCAGGGATGTCGTACTCGACCATCTTCTCGTAGATCGGATACCACGAGCGATCCGAAAGCGGCGGGCTCGTCCAGTGCCCGCCCGACGGATCCGGATTCAGGTTGATCGCGACATTGCCGTATTGCTCGACGCACTTCACGAGCTCGGGAATGCACGTCGATACGTCGACGCCCGGGCTTTGCGGCAACATCGCCGCCGGAATAAAGCTATCGGGAAAGAGTTCGCTCACGCGATAGCACAGCTCGTTGCAGATCGCGGCCCAAGTGCTCGACACTTCGAAGTCGCCGATGTGATGCGCCATGAAACTCGCGCGCGGACTGAACACGGTGAGATCGAGGCCGCGTTCGCGCATCAGGCGCAATTGATTGCTTTCGATCGATTCGCGCAGTTCGTCGTCGCTGATATGCAACTCCGAAGCAGCCGGCATCTCCGATGGATTACTGATGCCGGCGATCTGCCGGTTGCGCCACCCTTCGAGCGCTTTTGGCGCGGTCGTGTAGTGGCCGTGAATGTCGATGATCATCCCTTACTCCAGGTACTAGTGTGCTGCAGTCGTTTGTGCGTGTGCTTCGTCGGCACGCGTGCGTTGTGCGACGAGAATCGATATTGCCGCGAGCGTCGCGGGCACGGCGAGCATCGCGAGGATCGCGCCGAACTCCCAACCGAGGCCGAGCAACGCGCCGCCGAATGCGGAACCGAAGATGCTGCCGAAGCGGCCCATGCCGAGCATCCAGCTCACGCCGGTTGCACGCGCGACGGTCGGATAACGTCCCGGCGCGAAGGCGTTGAGACCGGTTTGCGCGCCGCTCATGCAAAAGCCCGCTGCGAACACGAGCACCGCGAGCGACGACGACAGCGCGCCGATCCACGCCAGTCCGAGCACGCACACCGCGCCGCCGAGATACGCCGCGCTGATGACGGGCGCCGGACGCGCCTTGTCCATGATCCATCCGACGATGATCGCGCCGATCGTGCCGCCGATCTGGAACATCGCCGTGACGTTCGCCGCTGCGGAAACGGTGAGGCCCGCGTCCTTCATGAGCGTCGGCAGCCAGCCGGTCAGCAGGTAGATCACGAGCAGGCCCATGAAATACGTGACCCACAGCGCTGCCGTCATCAAACCGTAGCCGTGCGAGAACAACACGCCGATGGGCTTCTTCGTCGGCAGCGGAGGCTCGTTCGATACGAACGTTTCGCTACCATCGAAACGCGCCCCGCACACGCGGCCAAGCACCTTGCCAATGCGTTGCGAGGTCGCGCCGCGCACCGCGAGCAGACGCGCGGATTCAGGCAGCAGCCAGATTTGCAGCGGGATCAGCAAGAGCGGCAGCGCGCCGCCGAAGATCAGCACCGAACGCCAGCCGTGCACCGGAATCAGCCAGCCCGCGACGAAGCCGATCAGCGCGGAGCCGAGATTGAAGCCCGTGAACATGATCGTGATGAGCAGCGCGCGCTTGCGTTGCGGCGCGTATTCGGAGAGCAGCGTCGTCGTGTTGGGCATCGCCGCGCCGAGACCGATGCCGGTCAGTACGCGCAAAAGCGCCATGCTGGAAGGCGAATTCGTGAACGCGGTCGCGATCGTGAAGACGCCGAAGAGGAATACCGAGGTAATCAGAACCCACTTGCGCCCGATGCGATCCGATGCCGGTCCCGCCGCCAGTGCGCCGATCACGAGACCGATGGGCGCCGCGCTCATCACGAGGCCGAACGCGGGCCGCGAGATATGCCAGTCCGCGATGATCGATGGCGCGACGAAGCCCATGATCGCCACGTCCATGCCGTCGGCCGTCACGATGAGAAAGCACAGCGCCACCAGCAGCCACTGGTAGGCGGAAATCGGGCGTTCGTCGATGAAGCCCTTGATGTCGATGGTTTTACCGCTAGTCATGTTTGTCTCCTGTCCCCTGTTGGCCGGAGTCGGTGCTTCTGCGCTTACTCCGGTCCCATGCAACGCGTTCGTGTTTAGCTTCTGGCCTTTTCCGCTTTGTCCCAGTCGAGCTTCTCCGAGCCTTTGCCCGCGACCGAATACAACGCGCCCGGTGCGTTGCGCGTCTTTTGAAACGCTTCGAGCGTTTCGCCGCGCATCGCGGCGTAGATATGCAGATTCGATATGCCCGTCACCGCGCCGAGCTTTTCGAGCATGAAGAAGATCACGCCGTAATGAAGCAGGCCGCGCCAATCGCGCCGGCGAATGAGATCGCGCTCCTGCTCGGAAAGGCCCGCTGCTTCGAAGCTCGCTTCTTCATCGGCCTTGAATGCCTCGCGATGCGCGGGCTCGACCATGCGATGCAGATAATCGTTGATGCGATACGCGCGCACCGCCGTTTCGATCGAGAACGGATACGTGCCTTCGAGCTTCTCGACATCGGTGAGCTGAACGGCCATCTTCTGACGATGACGCTCGACGATCGCGGGCTTGGTCTCGCTGTCCTCGCCTTCGTAGATCGCGGTGGCGATGCCTGCCATCGACGGAAGGTAATAGCTGCGATGCTTGCACACGACGTTCGACGAAAGCGCACCGCGCATCGTCAGCCACATGATGACTTCGGCGCCTTCGTAGCCGCCGAGCGCCGCATATTCCGCGATGGTCATGTTCGCGAGCTGCTCGGGATCGCGCTCGAAGAGATCGAGGAAGCGCGCGTCCCATTCCGTGTTGTTGAAGCCCGAGCGCTCGCCGTGAACCTGATGCGAAAGACCGCCCGTCGCGAGAATCGCGACCTTGATGTCTTCCGGATAACTTTCGATCGCGCGGCGCAGCGCCTGCCCGAGCTTGTAGAAGCGGCGCGCGCTCGGCACGGGCAATTGCAGCACGCCCATCTGCAGCGGCACGAGCTTGACCGGCCATTCGGGCTTGTGCGGGCACAGCATCGAAAGCGGCGAGAAGCAGCCGTGATCGAGCGCCTTGTTCTGGAAGAACGACATGTCGAATTCATCGGTCATCAGCGAAGTGCCGATGTGCGCGGCGAGTGCGGGATGACCTTTGATCGGCGGCAGATCGCGCGCGCCGCCGCCTTCGTCCGCGACGCGCCATTCGAGACCGACGCCCAGCGCGAAGGCCGAATAGTGATCGAAAAAGAACGACGTGACGTGGTCGTTGTAGATCGTGACGATGACGTCGGGCTGCTTTTCCGCGAGCCAGTTCGCGAGCGGCGCGAAGTTCTCGAAGATCGGCGCCCAGACGGGATCGTCGCGCTTGTTCTTGTCGAACGCGAAACCGATGGTCGGCGTGTGCGAGGCGGCGATGCCTCCGATGATCCGTGCCATGTGCGCTACTCCTTCAGAATGCGTGGCCGAGCGGGCTTGCTTTAGGGAAACTGAAGCCGAAGGGTAGCGAGGAAGGAGGCAGGCCGGGTACTACGCGTAAACCAGAACTTTGCCTTTACGCATGGGGTTTTAGAGGCGCGGAAGGCCGCTGGGACGCGGCGCGCGGCGAAGCGCGCAAGGGCCGCGTCGCCGATATGCCGATAAACAAAACTGATGGCTCGTGAAAGAGGACGCAATTCCGGCCGAGCGACCGGACGATTGAAAACGTTCCGGCGAATCTACATTCCCCACCTGAGCGATGGCGTATGCACGGGGCTGTCCCAATGCCGCTTCATTTCATCGTCCAGCACGCACAAGGTGATCGACGCACCGGCCATTTCCAGCGACGTCGTGAGCGATCCGACCTGCACGCGCGTGACCGCGAGACCGCGCTGCTGCAGCCACGAGCGTGTGGAATTGAACAGCAGATACAGTTCGCCGAGCGGCGTGCCGCCCAGCCCATTGATCAAGACCAGCAGGTCCGAGCCGTTCCCCGGTTCCAGATCGGCGACGATCGCCGTCAGCAGTTCTGCCGCGATCGCGTCGGCGGCGGCAAAGCGCGTTCGCCGCCGCCCTGGCTCGCCATGAATGCCGACGCCGACCTCCATTTCATCGTCGCCGATCTTGAACGTCAGCGTGCCCGCTGCGGGCACGGTGCAACTCGAAAACGCGACGCCCATCGACGCCGTATGCTTGTTGATCCGGTCGCCGAACGCCTTGCATTGTTCGAGATCGGCGCCGCTCTCGGCGAGACTGCCCACCAGCTTCTCGACGATCACCGCACCCGCCACGCCCCGCCGGCCCGTCGTATAACTGGAGTTTTCGACCGCGACATCGTCGTTGATCAGCACCATCGCATTCGCCAACTCCGACATTTCGGATGCCATTTCGAAGTTCATCAGATCGCCGGAATAATTCTTCACGATGAAGAGCGTGCCCGCGCCCGTATCGACGGCCTTGGCGGCTGCCATCATCTGATCGGGCGTCGGCGAAGTAAACACCTGGCCAGGGCACGCGGCGTCCAGCATTCCGTACCCGACGAAGCCGCTATGCAAGGGCTCGTGTCCCGAGCCGCCGCCCGAGACCAGCGCGACCTTGCCCGGCTTCAACGTCTTGCGCCGCACGAACACAGGTTCGTGATTGAGCACGACGAGATCGTCATGCGCGGCGGCGAATCCGGCAAGGCTCTCAGTCAGAAAGTCGTCGACATGGTTGATGAACTTTTTCATGGCCTGCGCTCCTTTCACTCTCTGTATTGCGCGAGCCGCGCGCATACCGCACCGATCATCAACTGGCTCGACCGTGCGCCGGGATCGATGTGCCCGCGCGCGCGCTCGCCGAGAAACGACGCGCGCCCCTTGGTCGCGAGCATGTCGCGCGTCGCGAGCATGCCTTCTTCAGCCGTCCGCGGCAGCGCATCGAGCACGGCTTCGCGCGGCGCACTGCGCACGGCCAGTTCCATGAAGCGCGACGCGACAGGTATAAGCACGTCCATCATCGTCTTGCTGCCGGTGCCGGCCTTGCCGCGCTGGGCAACGGCATCGACTCCCGCGGCGAAGATCCGCGCCGCGTCCGCCACACTCAGGGTGTCCGCGTTCTGCGCCGCCTTCGCCATGCCATGCAGCAACGAAAAGAACAGCGGCCCCGACGAACCGCCCACCGTCGACAGCAATTTGGAGGCGGCCTGGTCCAGCGCGGGCGCAAACGCCTCGGCCTCGATAGCGGCGCGCATCGCAAACAGCGCATCCATGCCCCGCAACAGGTTGAAGATATGATCGCCGTCGCCAATCTGCTGATCGAGCGCGGCGATCTCGTCCGTATGTTCCTTGAGCGTCGCGTGCGCGGCTTCAATGCACGCCATGACCGTTTTCCCGTTCATGCCGGAATCCTCCTGCCGTCGGAGCGGAAATAGAGAAGACTGCGCAGAGGTAGCGACACGCCGACTGTCTGCCCCGGCGTGAAATTGCGCTCGGTCATGGTTGTCGCGACGATGGCGGTGCCGTCGCGCTCCATGATCAACAGATGCCGCAGCGGAGAATATTCGAGCACGCGAAGATTGAGCCCGTCGCGCGTATCGTGCGCGTGCAGCACGATGTCTTCAGGACGGATCGCGACCGTCGAGGTGCCTGCGGGCATCGTGGCAGGATCGAACAACACGGGCGGCAGCAAGTTGATGGGCGGTGAGCCGAGACGTTGCGCGGCGCCTAGCGAAGCCGGATTGCCATATACGTCGCGCGGCGCGCCCACCTGCACGATGCGCCCGTGTTCGAGAATGCCGATGCGGTCCGCGAGCGTGGTGGCTTCGACCTGATCGTGCGTCACGTAGATGATCGTGGCGCCGATCGTGCGATGCAGCCGCTTCAGTTCTATCCGCAGTTCCTCGCGCAACTTCGCGTCGAGCGACGACAGCGGCTCGTCCATCAGAAACACCTTGGGCTGACGCACGAGCGCGCGTCCGATGGCCACGCGCTGCATCTCGCCGCCCGACAGACGCGTCGCCAGATTGCCGAGCTTCGACTCGATATGCAACATCTGCGCGACCGACTGCACGCGCGCGGTGACTTCCGCCTCGCTCACGCGCCGCCGCGGGGAGCGCAGCGGAAACGCCAGGTTGCCGAACACCGTCAGATGCGGATACAGCGAATACTGCTGAAAGATGAAGGCGACGTCGCGGTCCGCGGGATGCATGTCCGTCGCGGCGGCGCCGTCGATGAATATCTCGCCATCGTCGGGCCGCTCGAGACCTGCGATGAGCCGCAACGTAGTAGTCTTGCCCGCGCCGCTCGGACCGAGCAACACGACGAACTCGCCCTCCTTCACGTCGAGCGACACATCATCTACCGCGACGATATCGCCGAATCGCTTCGTCACGCCATGCAAGCGAATTTCAGACATAAGCGCCTCCGTTGCCGCTTCCGTTGACGGCCATCTGCCGCGCGGCGCCGGGCAGCAGCTTGCCGCTCGATGCGTCGTAGAGGAGCGTGCGCTCCTTGGCGAACGACATCCCGACCTGCGACCCCGCCACCAGTCCTTCGTCCTTGCCGACCCGCACGCGCATCACACCCAGTGCCGTTTCGACGACGAGAATCTGATGCGAGCCGAGATATTCATCCGCGATCACGCGTCCACGCAACGCACCGCGCTCGTCGATCACGACATGCTCTGGCCGCACGCCGAGCAGCGCTTTCGCCGCGGACGTAGCCGTGCGCGGCACGGACACGGCGACGCCGGAGAGCGAGACCGATTCCGCGCCTGCCTCGACGCCGCCATCCACGGCCAGGAAATTCATCGGCGGGCTGCCGATGAAGCTGCCGACGAACACGGTCGCTGGAAAGTGATAGACCTCATGCGGCGACGCCGATTGCAGCACCTCGCCGCCGCTCATCACGACGATGTCGTCGGCCATCGCCATCGCTTCGCGCTGGTCGTGCGTCACGTAGACCGTCGTCGCGTTGAGCGCGTTATGCAGCTTGCGCAACTCGAGGCACATCAGTTCGCGGAAATCCGCATCGAGCGTGCCGAGCGGCTCGTCCATCAGAAAAGCCTTCGGGTGCCGGACGATCGCGCGGCCCAGGGCGACGCGTTGCCGATCGCCGCCCGACAGCCCGCCCGTCTTTCGGTCGAGCAGACTTTCGATGCGAAGCATATGCGCGGCCGCATCGACGCGCGCGGCAATCTCGCGGCGCGCAATACCCTCGTTCTTCAGCGGAAAAGCGATGTTGTTACGTACCGTCATATGCGGATACAGCGCGAACATCTGGAACACGAATGCAATATCGCGCTGACGCGCACGCAGCCCCGTGACATCTTCGCCGTCGATCAGAATCTGGCCCGAAGTCGGCAGTTCGAGCCCGGCGATCATGCGCAACGTCGTCGTCTTGCCGCAACCGGAGGGTCCGAGCAGCACCACGAAGCGGCCGTTGCTCACGGTGAGATTCGTATCGTGTACGGCAGTGAAGTCACCGAAGCGCTTATGAAGGTTGGATAGAACGATCGTCGACATGGCTCACTCCGGGAAGTGACTCGTCACGACGAATGCGAGCGCACCCGCCAGAATCACAGGGAACGACCAGGTATAGAGATCGACCGTGAACGGCTGGACGAGCATCGCAATGCCGAGGCCGATCAGCACGGTCGATGCGCCCTCGCCGTAGCGCCTGCGGAACAGACGGCGGCGCGGCATGACGGGCTGGGCTTTCATTTGCGTACCGCTCCGAAGGTGATCCCGCGCAACAGATGCTTGCGCAGCACAACGGTGAAGATCAGGATGGGCAGCACGAACAGCGTCGTCGCGGCCGCGACCGCTGGCCAGTCCTGCCCGCCCTCGCCGATGATGAACGGAATGAACGGCGGCATCGTCTGCGCGTCGCCGCTCGTCAGCAGCAATGCGAACGCGTACTCGTTCCACGCAAAGATCAGACAGAAGATCGCCGTCGCAGCAATGCCGGTGATCGCCTGCGGCAGCACGACCTTCACGAAGGCCTGCAACCGCGTGTATCCGTCGACAAGCGCCGCTTCCTCATATTCGCGAGGGATTTCGTCGATGAATCCTTTGAGTAGCCACACCGCCAGCGACACGTTCACGGCCGTATAGAGCACGATCATGCCGAGGTAGCTGTCGGCGAGGCCGAGCGTGCGATACATGAGATAGATGGGAATCGCCACCGCGATGGGCGGCATCATTCGCGTGGACAGTATGAAGAACAGCAGATCGTCGGCGAGCGGCACCTTGAAGCGCGAAAACGCATAGGCGGCCAACGTGCCGAGAAACACCGCAAGAAAGGTCGAGCCGAACCCGATCACGAGCGAATTGACGAAGCGCGGCAGGACCTTCGACGGCCCTGCAATCACCATGTTGCGCTTTCGGACATCGCGGTCGTACCAGGTCTCTGCGGGCGGCAAACTCGCGATGAACTCCGGCGTCTGCCGCGAGCGGATCGTGAAAAGATTCACGTAACCTTCCATCGACGGATGAAACACGACGACGGGCGGATACGCGATCGCATCCTCCTGTGTCTTGAAGCTCGTCAGGATGATCCAGACGATCGGCAGCGTCGCGATGAGCGCATACGCGATCACGACGACTGCGGCAAACGTCTTGCTGCGCGGCGATGCAGCCACCACCGACTGTTGAAGGGCGAGGTCTGTCATCGCTGTTTCACCCGGTTGAGCGCCTTCACATAGATGTTCGCCGCACCGAACACGACAACGAACAGAATGATCGCGAGCGCGGACGAATAACCCGTCCTCCACTTCTCGAAGGCTGCGCGCTTGAGCGTGATCGACACGGTTTCCGTCACGGAGCCCGGCCCGCCCGATGTCAGCAGGTTCACCATGTCGAACATCTTGAAGTTCTCGATCCCGCGAAAAAGGATCGCGAGCATCAGAAACGGCAGCGTCATCGGCAGTGTGATCGACCAGAACTGACGCCATGGCGAAGCGCGATCGACTTCGGCCGCTTCATAGATGTAGTCCGGAATCGATCGCAATCCCGCCAGGCAGATCAGCATCACGTAGGGCGTCCACATCCATGCATCGACCATGACGATCGTCCACGGTGCGAGCGGCACATCGCCGATCATCTGGAACGAGTTCGGCGGAATGCCCGTGAAAAAGCCGACGATGTCGTTGAAAAGACCCGTCTGCGGTTGCAGCAAAAAGGTCCAAAAGTTGCCGACGACAGCGGGCGAAAGCATCATCGGCAGCAGAATCAGCGTGGTCCAGAAACTATGGCCGCGAAACTGCCGGTTGATCAGCAGTGCGAGCCCGAAGCCGAGCAGCACTTCGAGTCCGACCGACCAGAAAACGAAGCGCGCCGTCACCTGCATCGCGTACCAGATGTCTTCGTCGGTGAGTATGTCCGTGTAATTGTCGATGCCGACATTGCGCGCGGGCACGCTCGGCATATTCGACTTGAAGTTCGTGAATGAGAGCCGCAATGCCCAGATCAACGGAAAGATGTTGATGGCGAGCAGCAGCACGATAGTCGGAAGAATGAACAGCCACGCGATGGTTCGGTCAGACAGTCCGCGCAAGCGCGCGGCCGCGCGCGTCTGCGCTTTGGTCTGCAACCCTTCCGGAGGAAAAGGCTTGTTTGCCAACATGCCTGACTCCTTGTTGTCGCGGACCGGCGAGATCGATCGGCTCGCCGGCCCGCGCGTTCATGTGCGGTAACGCTAGTTCTTCCCTTCCGCCTTGAATACTTTGTTCCAGTCCTTGACGAGCAGATCGAGCGCTTCTTTCGCCGTGCCCTTATCCGCAACCACATAGTCGTGCACGCGCTTTTGCATATCGAGCAACAACTCGGCATAAGTAGGCTCGGCCCAGAAGTCTTTCACTATCGACATCGACTTCAGGAATGCAGGCGCAAATGGCGCGCTCTTCGGAAAGTCCGGCGCGTCCACCACCGACTTCGCCGCGGAGTAGCCGCCGAGTTGCCACCACTTCTTCTGCACATCGGCTTGCGCGAACCACTTGATGTATTCGAGCGCGTCGGCCTTGTGATCCGAGTACGACACGACGGATATGCCTTGACCGCCAAGCTGCGTGAACTGTTTCGTTTCCTTCGGATTGACGAAGAAGCCGATCTTGTCGCCGCCGACATTCGGATCCTTGTACAGGCCGGGGAAGAAGGCGAACCAGTTCATCTGCATCGCGACCTGCCCCGACTTGAACGCATCGAGCCCTTCCTGCATGTAGGCGTTCGTCATGCCGGGCGCCGTGCAGCACTTGTAAAGCGCCTTATAGAATTCGAGTCCCTTTATCGCGCCTGGCGAATTCACGAAGCCCTCCAGGTGATACGGCTTCTTCGGGTCCTGGTATTCGAAGCCGAAGTTATAGAGCATGTTGGTCACGCCCATTGTGATCCCTTCCGAGCCGCGCTCCGTGAAGATATACACGCCATACACGGTTTTGCCGTCGATCTTTCGTCCCTGAAAGAACTCGGCTGTCTGCTTGAGTTCGTCCATTGTCGTGGGCGGCTCGAGTTCGCGCTTGTACTTTTGCTTGAACTCCGCGCGCAGTTCGGGCCTCGCAAACCAGTCTTTGCGGTAGGTCCAGCCCACGGCGTCCGCCATCGCGGGCAGCGCCCAGTAATTCGGCGTGTTCTTCGGCCACTCTGCGTAGCCGACGACGGTCGCCGGCACGAAGTCGTCCATCGAGATTTTGTTCTTGTCGAAGAAATCATTGAGCTTGACGTAGTGTCCATTGACCGCGGCACCGCCAATCCACTGACTATCTCCGATGATGAGATCGCACAGCTTTCCATGCGAATTCAGTTCGTTGAGGAAGCGGTCCGCATAACTCGTCCACGGCACGAACTCGAACTTCATTGCAATGCCGGTTTTCGCCGTGAAGTCTTTCGATAATTCGACGAGCGCATTGGCGGGGTCCCATGCGGCCCAACATAGCGTCAACTGCTTGCCCTGCGCATGCGCCGCCGATCCGAAGCTCAGTCCCAGCGACGCGACGAGCGCCGCTAATACCCTTGATGACGTAAGACGTAACATGTGTCTTCTCCTTGTCTCTGTCGGGTCTCAAACTGATGACAGACAGCGCCCATGCGCCGGACGCTGCATATGAGCTCTGGCGGACCGAAGCGAACTGTCCGCGTGTCGCGAGCTTCAGGCATGCGCATTCTCACGAAGATAGATACGGGTTTCGGGCGTCGGGATGGAAGGCACGCCGCGCACGTCGTTCAGGAAGTTGAGAGCGGCGAGACCGGCCCAATGGACAATGCCGCGCACGTCCTGATCGAGGATCACGTCGATCGCCCGCTCCGACAGCAGCGCCCGCGTATCGGCCGTGCACTCGTGGCCGATCAGTACGACGCGCGCCTTGTCGCCCGATTCCTGCAGCGTCGACGCGATGCCGGAAATGCCGCCGCACGTCACATACACGCCGACCAGATCCGGATGTCCCGCCGTCAGTCCTTGCACGGCGAGTCCGGCGCTGTCGTCGTCTTCGGCGAAATCGGGCTCCGTGAGCCAGCGCAGGTTGCGAAAGTCCTCTTCGAGCACCTGGGAAAAACCCGTCCGACGCTCGAGCTGATCGTGCAGACGCGACGACGCCGACAGCACGGCGACCGTGCCGATGCGCGAACCGACGAAGCGGCCCATCAGCAGACCCGCCGTTCGTCCGGCCATGCGGTTATCGACACCCACGTACGTGGCGCGCGCACTCGACGGCAAATCTGAAAAGACCGTAACGACGGGCACGTTGGCATCCATCATGTCCTGAATCATCCGCTCGACCCATGGGTAATCGAGCGGCACGAGCACGAGCGCGTCGTAGTCGATCAATTGCTGTGCGAGTGAGATCGCGTCGCGCTGGCTGGACAGGTCGCAACGGTAAAACGACGAGACAAGACGATGCTCGCGAAAGAAGCTGGCGGACAGCGCGATATCGCGTTCGACTTGATCGAGAAAGCGGGAATTGATTTGCGGTAAGACGAAGGCGACCCGGAACGATGTGGTTTTCGCAGGCCTGCCGCGGCTTGCGCGTTCGTCGCGCAGCGTGGCCAGCGCGAGATGTACACGTTCGGCCGTTTCGGGGCGCACCCCCTGGTCTTCGCGCAGCACACGATCGACCGTTGCCACGCTCACCCCGGCGCGGCGCGCAATCATCATACGTGTAGCTGGCATGGGTCTCCTCCGGTGCCAGGCGAAGAATCATTTTATGAACTCAAGATAGTTTTCTGCGCGGAGAATGCAAGCTTTTTTCACGCGTTAAATGCATCATTTTTGCCAGCATGCACCGTTGGATTTTTTCTCTATGTGCTTAATGTCGGCGCTTGCCTCGGCGTTGGATTCGCATCTGTGTGCCGATCAGAACGGATCTGTCATTAGTCATCCTTATAACGTCAAGAAAAGGGTGAACCGATGGCTGCCCCCCTCCGCTACAATGGCCGCCGAGCGACACAACTCCGATTGACTTCCATTATCGAACTGGACCCGATGAGGGCGAGGGTCCGGTCGATTTCCTCTTTGATCATCGCGATGACATCGGACACACCGGCCTCGCCTTTCGCGGAGAGCCCGTACAAAGTGGCGCGCCCAAGCATCACGGCCGTCGCGCCCAATGCGACCGCCTTCACCACATCGGCCCCTCTTCGGATACCACTGTCCAGAATGAGATCGGTGGTCGGCTTCGCATCGGAGATGCCCGGCAATGCGTCGATCGGCGCAGGAAGATCCGCGAGCTGTCGTCCGCCATGATTCGAGACTATGACACCGTCGGCGCCGATTTCCACGCATCTCGCGGCATCTTCAGCCGTCACGACGCCCTTGACGAGCAGCTTTCCGGGCCAGTCGTCGCGCAAGCGACGGAGGTCGTCCCAGCTAAAGCTCGCGTCCATTTCCCGCCGCAGCACCGCAGCCTGGGAGGCGGTATCAGAGGCGTCATCGGTCGCGAAGTTCTTCAACTGCGGCATACCATTCGTCAGGTAGGACCACAGCCAGCGGGGATGCGAAATGCCATCGAGAGCGCCTCGTGGAGTGACTTTGAATGGCATAGCAAACCCGTTTCGCAGATCGCGCTGCCGGAATCCATTTACCGCGACGTCCGTGGTCAGGATCAACGTCGAATAACGAGCCTCTCGCGCTCTCGTGACCAAGCTCTTCGCCACATTCCGGTGTACTACGTATAACTGGAACCACAAGTCTCCGTCCGCTCCCCTTGATACCTCCTCGATCGACATGTTCGACGCGGTAGAGAGTGCGAACGGGATCCCAGCCTTGCTTGCAGCGCGTGCAAGCGCAAGATCTCCGTCGGGCCAGAACGCACTATTCAGACCTGTCGGCGCGATCACGAGCGGCGACGAAATTTGTCTCCCCAGAAGGTCGGTAGACTGCACACGCTCGCTCACATCGACAAGACGCCGGGGACGCAATTCCCACTTGTCAAAGGCGGCACGATTGTGCGTCAGGCCGGACTCGTCGTCGGCCCCGCCTTCGAGATAGTCGAATACCATCCTCGGCAACCGACGCCGAGCCGCGGAACGATAGTCACCGACGGAGAAGATATGGGGAAACGCTCTTGCCATGATTGTGTCTTGCTTGACCGAACTGGAAACGTGGGGAAGAAAGCAATTTCTTGGCGTGTGTCACGGGCCGTCGAGCGACGACAGAGGAAGACCAACCGCAGTTGCGACTGGCAGACGGAGCGAGAATGCGCCGCTCATGCCAGTCGCCGACCTCGCGCTACTCAGTGACGACTTGCGTGACCAGCCGCTTCTGACGAAGCGCCGGGATATGGTTTCTGACCTGCGACAGCGAGATCAGTACCAACAGCATGGCGACCCCGAGCATCGCGAGATAAAGGGACGCTCCGCCCACGGTGATGACGACGGCGCCAGCGAATGCGCTGAGGATCGCACCGAGTCGTCCAAACGCGAGCGCCGAAGCGAGGCCGGTTGCTCTCACGCGAGTCGGATAGACATACGCACACAAGGCGTACATCGTCGACTGAACTGCATTGACGAAGAGACCGTGGACGCCCAGACCGATAACCAAGAGGCTCGTGTGACTCGCCACATCAACGCCTCGCAGAAAAAAGGCGCTCGCACATCCTCCGGCGCAGCACACCAGGAGCGGCCAACGCGAACCAAAGCGCGTGATGGCCAAGGCGCAGATGAGTGCCCCGAAGACGCCGCCGAGGTTATATGCGGTCAGGCCCGAACCGGCAAGTGCCACGGGAAGCCCTTCGGATGCGAGCATGGTCGGCAGCCAGCTAAAGGCGGCGTAGACCGCGAGCAGGCACATGAAAAACGCACTCCAGATAGCAATCGTGTTACGTCGCTGAGCCGGCTCGAAGAGCGACCCGAAGCCGTCGCGTTGTTCGAGCCTTTGCTCGGCGGCGTCGACGAAAGTCGTCTGCGCACTAATCGGCCGCGACATTCTCGCAAGGAGCGCACGCAACTCGGTCCAGCGCTGTTCCTTGCGAGCGAGAAAGCGGGGAGACTCCGGGAACACGAAAAACAGCAGAATGCCAAGGGCCAAGGGGATCGTGCCACCGATGAAGAACAAGCCACGCCAACCGAAGGTCGGCAAGACGGCACCGGCGAAGAACCCGGCAAGCATGCCCCCGAGCGGCACGCAAACGATGGTAGACGTAACGGCGAGCGTGCGGCGACGTGCCGGGGTGAACTCTGCGGTCATCGTCGTGGCACTGGGAAGCGCTCCGCCGATGCCCAGGCCCGCGATAAAGCGAAGCGCGGCGATCATCGGTATGTCTTGCGCAAGCCCGATGGCGCAGGTTGCCGCGCCGAACACCACGACGCTACCGATGAGCGCCCAGCGCCGGCCAAACCTGTCGGCGAACAAGCCAGCGCACGCGCTCCCGACGCCCATGCCAACCAGACCCGCCGCCACGGCCGGCGCGAACGCATTGCGCGTTATGCCCCATTCTTTGATGATGGTGGGAATGGCGTAACCGATGAGCTGGCCATCGAAGCCGTCCATGATGATCGACAGTGCGGCCAGGCAAACGACGAACTTCTGAATGAGCGTAAAGGGGCCGTCGTCGAGAAGACTGCCAATGTCAGCAGTCTTCGAAGCGCTGAAGGTCTGCGGATTCATTGCTCGACCTCCGCGCGCACATTCGATGGTCTGTCGATTGCAACAAGGTCCGCGACGTCGCGCGGGAGCATGGCAAAACATATCTTCATGGCGATGTCTCCTGGGTACGCTGCGCCGGGTCGATCGGCGCGTCTTTTGATGCATGATCGCGGACGTTTGTTGTTCTCGGTTGACGTGCCCGCGGCTACCTACTTCGCAACGGCTGATGCGTTTCGCGCGTCGATAAGCCTGACGAGCTTTGCCAATGTCTCCGTGTGCGGAACGGACACGTTGATGCTGCGGGCCACTTCAACGACTGCGCCGTTGATGCCTTCGATCTCTGTCTTTCGCCGGGCCAGAACGTCTTGCAGCATCGACGGCTTGTGCCCCTTGTGCTGTTCGATCGCATGAACGATGTTTGTCGAGCACACGCTCAGATCCGCGGAAACGCCGCTGGCGTTCGCCACTGCGATGACCTCGGCGGCCACGGTCAGTGCCAGGCTCTTGCTGTCCTCCAGCAGTCCAAGCTGGTCCACCGTCGTTCCAGTGACCGCACAGATGCTGTTGAGCGCAGCGTTGAACGCCACCTTTTCCCAGATAGCTGCCCAGACGTTGTCGTCGATCTGACAATTCAATCCGGCGGAATTCAGAGCCTCGGCGACGGCATTGACTTGGGAAGTGCGTTCACCGTCGGCGCTCATCATGCGAATTTTCCCTTCGCCGTGACTGCTCACCGAGCCAGGACCGACAAGGTCCGCCGGCCACGTGGTAACGCCAACAAGCACGTTGGAGAGCGGCACGAAGTCTCGAATCGCTTCGACGTTCCCGAGTCCGTTTTGCAGCGTGAGCACGGCGGTTGTCTCGCCGAGCAGATGCTCGATGCCGGACAAGGCCGCGCGCGTGTGCATCGACTTCGTGAAGAGCAACAGCAAGTCAGGCGGTTTATCCGTAGCTTCGGGTCGTATCGCGTTGATGTTCGTGATTGCGCGAGTATCGTCATCCATCTCCAAGCGGAGGCCCTTCGCACCGATAGCGTCCAGATGCGGTTGATTGATGTCGATCAGCGTGACTGAGTGACCGGCTTCCGCCAGGCGGCCGCCGAACAACGACCCCATCGCTCCTGCACCGAGTACGGCGATTTCCATAGTTGACATGTCGACCGCGGCTGCGGTCTTACCTGAGTTGTCGAACGAGTTGACGAGGGTGACAGGGACGTAACTCAGAACGGATAGTGTCGCGGCGACGTTTGCACAGTGACCCAGCGCAAGTCGGTAAAAGCGGCAATGCCTGCCTGTCCGCCGAAGTGGCCAAAGCCACTACCTTTGACGCCTCCAAAGGGCATCTGCGCTTCGTCGTGGACGGTTGGCCCGTTGACGTGGCAAATCCCGGATTGGATGCGGCTCGCCACCCGCATCGCGCGCGCGACATCGCGACTGAACACGGCCGCAGCGAGACCGTATTCGTTATCGTTAGCGCATCGGATCGCTTCTTCTTCGCCGTCGACGCGCACGATTGCCTTGACAGGGCCAAACGTCTCTTCGTTGTAGATCCGCATGTTCGGTCCAACGTTATCGACGAGCGTTGCAGGCATAAGGGTGTTCTCTGCTTTTCCCCCGCAGACCATCGTCGCGCCTTTGTGCAAGGCGTCATCGATCAAGGCGTTGCATCGTTGTACCGTCGCCATATCGACAACGGAGCCCAACACGACCGGCCCCTTTCGAGGGTCGCCGAGCGGCAGCGTCTTAACCTTTTCACCGAGCTGAAGAACAAACTCGTCGGCGATCGCGCGATCGACGATGATGCGCTCGGTGGACATGCAGATTTGTCCTGAATTCGCGAAGGCGCCGAAAGCGGCAGCATCGACCGCTGCCGCTATGTCGGCGTCGTCGAGCACGATCAGCGGGGCCTTTCCGCCCAGTTCGAGAACAGACGGTTTGAGATGCCGTGCGCAGCTTTCCGCGATGATTTTCCCGACCTTTGTCGAGCCCGTGAAATTGACACGTCGGATAGCCGGATGCGAAATCAGCGCTTCGACAACCGGACCTGCATCGGCAGGCGCGTTCGTGACGAAGTTGACGACGCCTGCGGGCAATCCAGCATCCATGAAGGCTTCCGCAATGAGTGCGTGCGTCGCCGGGCAGATTTCCGAGCCCTTCAGTACCACCGTGTTACCGCAAGCGAGTGGAAGCGCAACCGCACGCACGCCAAGGATGACAGGCGCATTCCACGGCGCAATCCCGAGGCATACGCCTGCGGGTTGCCGAACCGCCATCGCCACGCTGCCGGGGACGTCGGACGGAATGACTTCGCCTGAAATTTGCGTGGTCAGTGACGCTGCCTCCCGCAGGCCGTCAGCGGCCAATCGCACATTGAAGTCGGCCCAGATGCGCGAAGCGCCCGTTTCGGCCGCCATCGCGGAAGCAAACGCCTCCGCCTTCGCTTCGAGCGCTTGCGCCGCGCTAAGGAGATAGGAACGACGCTGGGTCGGGCCCTGCTGAGACCAATGAGCAAACGCGACGGCAGCTGAATCCACTGCATCACGAACGTCGTCCAGCGTACACGCGGGGGCCACGCTTGCGACGTCCTGATCCAAGGGGTTAGAACGTTGGAATGTCGCGCCATTGCTCGCGCCGACATGCGCTCCGTTGATAAGCATCGAAATCGTCTTCATAGTCTCCGCCTTATGTTTCTCTTTTCCTGTAGGCCCTTCAGGCAATCACGACCTCGACAAGACGCGGCTCGCCCGCCTCGAGGGCTTCCTTCAACTTGTCCGCGAGCTCCGCGGCGTTCGCGACACGGAGACCTTTACAACCCATGCCCTGGGCAAGCGACACGAAATCCAAGCCGGGAAGATCAGTGCCCTGAACAGCGTCGTCGGAAGCGAATCCAAACACCGGCGCAAACTCTTGAAGCGCGGCATAGCGCTGGTTGTTCAGAATGACGAACGTGATCGGCAGACGCATCTGCACCGCGCTATAGATCGCCTGGATCGAGTACATGCTCGAGCCATCTCCGATCAATCCAATCACTTTGCGATCGGGAAGAGCGAGCGCGACGCCGACCGCTGCAGGCATGCCGTAGCCCAAGCCGCCGCTAGCCATCGTGAAAAACGTATTGCTCTTTGTGAACGGCAGATACCGTTGCATGACCGGGCGAGAACTCGGTGCCTCTTCAACGACAACGTCGTTCGGATCGCGAACCTCCGCGAGGGTTTGCAGCGCGAAGGCGACCGACATCACGGGCGACGGCTCGGCACGAGGTGCTCTTGGCCGAGGCTCAGGCAAAGGACGCGTGTCTGGCGCCGCACGCGCAAGCAAGTCAAGCAAGCCGAGGCGGACGTTGCCGACCACCGCAGCCCCTCCGGGCGTCCACGCCGCGACGTTGGGGTCGTCGATGAGTTGATAAAGCGCCGCGCCCGCCGGCACGTGCGGGCCTGTACCTTCGACGTGATACGAAAAGGCAGGCGCGCCAAGGACGCAAACGACGTCATGCCCATCGAGCAGCGAGACGATCTTTTCACGCATCGCGGGGAGAAATCCCGCGAAAAGTCGATGGTCCTCGGGGAACGAACAACGCGCGCTCATCGGCGCGACAAAGACGCGTGCGTTATGTCTCTCGGCCAGCTGAACGACTTCCTTCCATGCGCCCGCCCGGTCGACTCCCGCACCTACCACGAGAGCCGGCGTTCTCGATGCGTCCAACGCTGCGCCGAGTTTCGCCAATGCCTCCGGGTCGGGACGAACCGAGTTGCTGACAGTCGCGCGCTCATGAAACTCCGCAGGCTGGTCCCAGTCATCCACGGGAATTGAAACGAAGACAGGCCCACGCGGCTCCTGCATTGCGATGTGATACGCGCGCTCCAGCGCGCGCGGCACGTCTTGCGCACGCGCGGGTTCGATCGCCCACTTCACGTATGGCTTGGGCAACTCGACTGCCTGTGCGGCGGAAAGGAACGGGTCGAACGGCAAGATCGAACGGGCTTGTTGACCCGCCGTGATAACGAGCGGCGTCTGATTCTTGAATGCCGTGAAGATATTGCCCATCGCGTTGCCGACGCCGGCCGCAGAATGAAGGTTCACTAACGCTGCGTTTCCAGTTGCTTGCGCATAGCCATCGGCCATCCCGACGACTGCCGCTTCTTGTAAGCCCAGGACGTATCGGAAGTCGGCAGGGAAGTCCCGAAACATTGGAAGCTCCGTCGATCCAGGGTTAGCAAAGATCGACGTCATCCCCAGTTCGCGCACGAGCTTAATGACGACATCCCTGACGGTGGCGTGTGTCGACGGACTGCTTCCTTCGCCTTGTTTGTCGCTGCCTGTCATTGCGATTCCTCTTTGGTTCAAGAGCGTTTCTGCTCTTCGGTGAAACGAGTATGGGTTTCCAAGACATGCTTGAATATTGCTTTTTTTCGCGAAACCCTTTACCTTCAGGTAAAGGCTCGGAGCTTTTGCGAAATGTCATATGTTGAAGTAAGTGGCTGTTTTTGATGCTCTTTTCCAAGCCCAATTTGAGTTGATGGCCAATGCCCTAGGCCAGTGTCCCTAGGGAACACCCCAACGAACTCATGAGCTACAACCTCCATCAATTGCATGCTTTTACGACCATCGTGTCGTCCGGCAGCCTCGGAAGGGCCGCAGCATCGCTCAATGTGACTCAGCCAGCACTCAGTCGAACGATCAAGCGCCTGGAGGAAGATGTGGGCGCGCCGCTCTTTGAGCGGCACGTCAAAGGCATGCAGTTGACGGATATTGGCGCTGCCTTGCTGCCGCATGCTCAGCTTCTATTGCGGGAGGCAGAAAATGCGCGCGAAGAGATCGACGCGATGCGCGGACTCGCCAAAGGAACGATCAAGGTGGGAGCGGTTGGCAGTCTCGCCGCCCACTTCCTTCCTTTGGCGGTCGATCGTGTCTTGGGGAAATGGGGCAACTTGCACGTCGAAATCATCGAAGGCGTGTGGGACCGCCTTGCGGAGGGGCTCATCAATTACGAGATCGACCTCGCTCTAAGCACGGCCACTAATGACAGCGACGAGATCGTGGCCGTACCTGACTGCCGATGGGAGGACAACAGCTTCGTCGTAGCGGCTTTCAGCCATCCATTGCGCAAGAAACCGAAGCTCGCTCTCGCCGACACATTGACCGCGCGGTGGGCCATCCCGCCCAAAGGTACAGCCCCTTATGAACACATGCGAGAGACGTTTCTCTCTCGCAACCTCGACATGCCGGATATTGCCGTCCGGACGCGCTCGGTGACCGTGCTTAAAAGTCTGGTAGCCGAATGCTCGTTTCTGAGCTGGATGCCGGAACCGATGTACGACTCCGAAAGCAAGGCAGGGATCATGGGGACTCTGCCTATTCCGGGCGTTCGCGCCGCCAGAACATTGACAGCGTTTCAGCGCCGCGACGGGATACTGCCGCGTCCAGCCGCGCGTCTGCTCGACGAACTCAGAAGCCTGACCGAGGGCGGCATGGCGTTGCGGACCACGCGATAAGCCAAAGATTGCCATCGAGTTCGGAATCTCGGGAACTGCGTTAGGAAATAATCTAAATCCTCCGCCTGATTCGATTTAGTCTGCGCAAGCGCCCAGCGGCCGGGCCAAAATCAGTTTCAAATACCAAGTTAGAAATAGTTCTAAATGCGGCTTTAGAATTATTTCTAACTACTGCTTTAAGGCATTTATTAACGGATAATTATTTAGGATTTCCAGACTTTCTATTTTCATTTGGAACCCTTAATATCCGTTTCCAGCATTTGGCCTGGGATCGCAGGATTCGAGAAGGCACGTTATCCCCAGATAACCCACCTTTACGACTCTCGTCCAGTGCAAGTTCGTTGCATCAGTATGAATCCAACGTCTTTAACGATCCGGAATTCCGGAGGCCCCTCCACGGCCATATGCTGAAACCAAACATTCCTGGGAGCATTGCTTTATGAAGTCTTTCGCTATTTCCACTTTGATGGCCGCTATTTTGGGAGCTACTGCAGGTAGCGCTCTCGCCGCTGATGGAACGATCACGTTCAATGGAGCCTTGACGGCTTCGACATGTGAAATCAATGGTAATGACACGTCGTCCAAAGACTTTACGGTCAATCTTCCGACGCTGTCCACGAATGCCTTGACGAAATCGGGCGATACGGCAGGCGCCACTTCCTACCATATCGCGTTGTCCAAATGCACGCCGGTAACGTCGACCAGCAAGGCTTCGGTCTTCTATGAGGCGGGCGCCACCGTCGATCCGGTCGATGGACGTCTTATCGTCGCGCCAGGCGGCGCTCAAAACGTCAAGCTGCAAATCAACAACAGCGACGGTTCCCAGATCAAGGCCGGCTTTTCGACCGATCTGCAGAACTCCAAAGCGGCCGATATCTCGAGCGGCGCAGCGACGCTGTACTACCAGGCTGAATACTACGCAACGGGCGCCACGACTGCCGGCGCGGCCAATTCGTCTGTCGTGTACAGCATCGATTATCAATAAGTCGAGAAGCACCGGGACCTCTCAGTTGTCAGGGAGGTCGGGAAGCGGGGCGGCTGCCCCGCTTTTCCAATCGAATGTGGCATTGAATTTCTTCGCGCAATGAAACTGATCCGCAAGACACTTACCTTCGCAACGATCTGCCTGTCGATCGCTGCATTCGCCCCGACCGCCATTGCATCCGTGGTGATTGCCGGTACGCGAATCGTTTATAACCAGAACGATTCCGAAGTTACCGTCAAATTAACAAACAACGGAAAGCTCCCGGGGTTGACCAAGGTATGGATCGACCGGGGCGATCCGAACGCGAAGCCCGACAGCATCGAGGTGCCTTTTACCATCATGCCGCCCATCATGCGGATCGATCCGGGTAAATCGCAAACCTTGCGGATCATGAGTACCGGTGAGGAGCTTCCTGCCGACAAGGAATCCCTCTTCTATCTGAATGTGCTCGAAGTGCCGCCGAAGCCAACCGGGGATGAAGCAAGCCCCAATCAACTGCAACTGGCTTTCCGTACGCGCATTAAGCTCTTCTTCCGGCCTAACGGGCTCAAAGGACAAGTCACGGATGCGCCTGCTCAGGTGATCTGGCATTTGAAACACGATGGCGATCAAAACATGATCGAGGCGACTATCACATACATGGCGGCACGGCTCATGCTCGGCGGCGTCGTTTCGGTCGGCGTGTTCTATTCGTTCCTGATCTACAAGTCGTTGATGTCGGAGCGTTTTGCCAACGCCATCAACGCGATGTTTCAGTACTTCATGTTGAGCGTGCCGGTCGCGCGGGTCGACGACATCGTCGAAGCACAGACCGAAACTTACACGCCATTGAGCGCGAGCGAACGGGCGACGGAGATACGCGATTTCTCGAGTATCGAAATGCGCAACGTGACGTTCAGCTACGGCGTATCCGATAAACCCGTGCTGGCCGATCTCGATCTTTCGATTCGCAAAGGCGACAAGATCGTCATCACCGGTCCTTCGGGGAGCGGCAAGTCCACGGTATTCAAGCTCTTATCGGCGGCCGAGCCGCTGCGGGAAGGGCATATCGAACTCAACGGAATCGCGTGGCCGAATCTTGCCGTCGATGAAATTCGGCGCCACATGGCTCATATGCGCCAGGGCGACATCATCCTTCACGGCTCGATTGCCGACAATATCACCTTGTTTGCGGCGAATCCCGACGACGACCGCATACACAGGCTGCTTTCCGACGTGGGCCTTCTCGACGATGTCATGCGTCTGCCGATGCGCACGCGAACCGTCATCAGCGACACGATTGCCAACATCTCTGCGGGGCAGCGTCAACGTCTTTTGCTGGCGCGCGCGCTCTATCAACAACGCGAGATACTGATGCTCGATGAGCCTACTTCGAATCTCGATCCCGCATCTGTGAAGCACATTGCGCAACTGCTTCGCAGTCTGAAGCAAACGGTGGTGGTCATCACCCACGATATGGCTTTGGCATCGGCATTCGACATGCGCTATGCATTCGCCAATGGCGGGCTCGTGCCTGAACACGTCGTGCAAGCATCTGATCCGGTGCTGGTGGACGCATGAACAAGCCGGGATTCTCAGCAGTCTTGGTTGCGGTCTGCATGACGCTGGCTAATCACACATGCGCGAGCGATCTGCTCGATATGGTGAATGCGTCGCTCTCACAGGATGCCGATCTCGCGCAGGCACGCGCCGCCTATGAGGCGTCGAAGCAGGCCATTCCCATTGCGCGAGCTGCCTTGCTGCCGCAGATAAGCGGAGGATGGGGCCGTGCGTATAACGAAATCAAAACGGACGGTTTTCCGCGTCAGAGCTATTGGCAAAACGGATGGACTTTTCAGGCCGCGCAGCCCCTCTTCGACTGGGCCAAATGGACGACCTATCAGCAGGCCGATCTGGTCGTCGCTCAAGGCGCGGTGCAATTCGCGGCCGCGCAGCAAGCGGCGATGCTCAAGGCGGTTCGCGCCTATTTCGATGCGCTCGCGGCGGAGGACGAACTCGAACGTACGAGCGAATATCTCGCCGCCATCGATGAACAGCACAGGCAAACGCGCCGTAAGCGCGCCGCCGGCGAAGCGACTGTCATAGACGAGCGCGATATCGATGTCGCTCTCGCCCAGGCGCGGATTCAAAACGCCGACGCGCGTCAGGACATGGAGGTGAAGCGTCGCGTTCTACAGCAGATGAGCGGCAAGCCATTCTCGCCGCTTGCGGGTCTTGCAGCGGGCACGAAGCTGCCGCGTATCGAGCCGGAAGATCCGGATGTCTGGGCCGGTCAGGCGAGTTCGAGCGGCTACGATGTGCAATCGAAACAGCTCGACCTCGAAATCGCGAAGATGGATTCGAAAAAGGCGCGTGCGGCGCACTATCCGGTCGTCTCGCTTACCGGCACCTACACGCCGGCTGGCGCAGCGTCGGGCTATGCGCGCCCGACCACCACGACCACAGCCATGCTCCAAGTGATGATGCCGCTCTTCTCCGGCGGAGAGATACAGGCGCGATTGAAGCAAAGCCTGGCGCAGCAGGACAAAGCGCAGGACGCGATCGAATCCGCGTCCTTCACGGCCGAGAAGGATGCGCGTGAAAACTACGCTGCATATCTAAAGGCGCGCGTTCGGAGTATCTCACTCGAACAGCTATTGCAGACATCAAAGGAAGCATTGGCCGCAACCGAAACGGGCTTCAAGGTCGGCAGCCGGACGCAGGTCGACGTTCTGCGTGCGCTCGACTCGTACTTTACGGTTCGCCGCGATCTCATGCGTTCTCGATACGAGGTTATCGTTTCCTCGTTGCAATTGAAGGCGAACGTTGCGTCCCTGACCATCGACGATATTTCCTACGCAAACACGCTGTTGTGCTGCGCGAAAACATCGGACAACGGACCATCCTTACGCTGACTGTGCAAGAGTGCATTGACGTGCCGAATACCTTGAGTTCGTTTGCATAACCCTTCTGGCTTTGCCAGAGCAGTTCGCTCTAATACGCTTGAAACGCGCATCGGGAATTTCCCATTGCGCGTTTTTTGTTGCCTAAAAGGATCGACATGAGTTATTTGCATGCCGTCTCGCAGGCATCTATCAAATCTCAAAAAAGATTTGCTCCAAAAATAGGATGCGTCTTATTATGTTCTTAAGCTGATTATGTTCGCGCAGCGCGCAGATAAGGAATCCCGAGCACAAGAAGTTTCATTACAGGGGCCGAGATGAGAAAAGCGAAGTGGTTGAATATTGCCCGGCACGCGCTGCGCTGCGCCGTCGTGAGTTCCCTTGCCGGGCTTTGCGTGCCGGCTTTCGCGACGCTCGTTCCGGGCGGCACGATCACGTTCAGAGGTGCATTGGTTGCGCCGCCGTTTGACATCGCTGCCGGATCTGCTTCCATGCTCGGAACCAGTGGATTCCAGAACGATTCCGCTGATGTGAAAGGCGTACGTTCCTCCGCCGTTGTCACCTATTACGCGCCACCGCACAATGCGCCGAGCGCGGAGGTTTCGTTGGTCGTAGTGGGCGATCGTGCCGCTGCGGTGAGTTCGCATTTCATCGACGGCGCGGGACAGCGCGTCGGGCCGTCCCTGGGCCGCTCATATCACGTAGGCCCGGCAGGCGGCGCGCTTCTGATACGGCGATCCGAAAACGCGCGCGCCGAATCGACGACGCTCGTGACCGTCGTCACCCAATACAACTAGCGCATTCAACGCGATGCATATCGCTGCAATCCCGCGATGCTTTCCCGCAGTTCGTCTTGCAGCCGCGCCATCAATTCGGCGGCGGGCAACTCGCGCGCGAGCGCGGCGGCTTGCCCTGCCCATTGCGCGCCGTAGCCGAATTCGCTCTTTGCTTTCGCCGCTGCGTGCAATGCCTTGCCTGCATCGTAGGTAATCGGATACGCGGGAATGGCAGGCGCTCCTTCGGCGCGCCCGAGTTCGGTGAACTTGTTGACGAGGCTGCGCGCCTTGCGCCCCGAAATCGCCGATGTGAACGTCGTGCGTTCGGCCGCATCGGTCAAGATCGCGCGACGGTAGCCCGCATCGATCGACGTCTCCGTGCAAGGCACGAACGCCGTGCCCAATTGCGCGGCCTGTGCGCCCAGCGCAAGCGCCGCCGCAATGCCCGCGCCGTCCATGATGCCGCCCGCCGCGATCACGGGCACGTCGAACTTGCTGGCGAGAAGACGCGTCAGCGCGAACGTGCCGAGGTTGTCGTCGTCGGCTTGCGGATCGAAGATGCCGCGATGTCCGCCCGCTTCGATGCCCTGCGCGACGATCGCATCCATGCCCGCCGCGACGACCTGCTCCGCCTCACGCAAATTGGTTGCGGACGCAATCAGTTTGATGCCCGCGTTGCGCAACGCATCGATGTATTCCTTCGACGGCAAGCCGAAGTGAAAACTCATGATCGCGGGCTTCTCTTCGACGAAGACCCGGAGCATGGCATCATCGACGACGAAGCTCGTATAAATCTCGCTCAGCTTCGCGGGCGGCGTCGCGCCGTATTGCGCGAACACCGGCGCGAGCCAGTTCGTCCATGCCTGCTCGATAGCGGCGTCGGCGCGGGCCGGCTCATGACAGAACACGTTGATGTTGAACGGCTTGCTCGTCAGCTCGCGCGTCTCGCGAATCACCTTGCGCGCGCCTTCCGCGTTCATCGCGCCGACGCCGAGCGAGCCGAGCCCGCCCGCATTCGATACGGCCGCCGCGAGCGCGGGCGTGCTGACGCCGGCCATCGGCGCCTGAATGATCGGCACGTCGATGCCGAGTAGCGATGTCAATGCGTTCTTGCTCATGAATGTGCATCCTCTGAACGTTGATTCAACGCGTGCCGAGCTTCTCGACGACGAAGTCGACAAAAGCCCGCACGCGCGACGACAAATGTCTGCCGTGCGGATACAGCAGGATGAACGGCCTGCTGCATCCGCCGTAATCGCGCAGCACCTCGACAAGCGTGCCCGCGCGCAATTCTTCCTCGACGGTGAAGCGATAAATCTGGAACAGACCCGCGCCGTGACGCGCGAGCGGAATGCCCGCGAGCGCATCGCCGGACGTGCCGTAGCCGCCTTGCGTCGTGATTTCCACGAGTTCGCCGTTCTGCATGAAGAGCCACGGCACGGGCCGTCCGGTACTTGGCATCTCGAACTGGATGCATTCGTGCGCGAGCAGATCTTCGATTGTTTTCGGCACGCCCGCGCGCTTCAGATAAGCCGGCGACGCCACCGTGACCAACTCCGCATCTTCGAGCTTGCGCGCGATCAGACCGGAATCGCGGGGTGCGCGTCCGCGTATCGCGAGGTCGAAACCTTCATCGGCGAAGTCGATGTTGCGGTTGCTCAGATGCGCTTCGACCGTGACATCGGGATAACGCTCTCTGAACTCCGCAAGCAACGGCAGCATGCGGTAATGCCCGTAAGGCGTCGGCATGCTGATGCGCAACACGCCCTTCGGCGTCGTCTGCTGGCCGGTGGCTTCGCGCTCCGCTTCCGCGAGACGATTGAGCGCATCGCGACATTGCTCGAAGTAGCGACGGCCTGCATCGGTCAGTCGAATCTGGCGCGTCGTACGCACGAAAAGCCGCACGGCGAGGCGCTTTTCGAGTCGCGCGACCGAGCGGCTCACGGCCGCCGGCGTGACGCTCGCAGCGGTCGCCGCGAGCGTGAAGCTGCCGAGTTCGGCTGCAAGGCAGAAGAGTTCGATGCTGCCGAGAAGAAGGTCGTCGAATTGCCGCTGCATGTCGATTGGCTTCGCGTCGCTGTCGTTTTTGCTGCATCTTCGCCGCTTGCACATGAACGGTCAACCGACGGCGTTTCATACGGTTCGGCGCGCCGGGGCACAAAAACGAACGCCCGCTTCTTCCACACGGAAAAAACGGGCGATTAGTTGCAAGCGTAACGATCGATTACTTCGCGGTCGGCATCACGAATTCCGCGCCCTTCTCCGTGCTCTCGGGCCAGCGCTGCATGATCGACTTTTGCTTCGTGTAGAAGCGCACGCCTTCTTCGCCATACGCGTGCATGTCGCCGAAAAGGCTGCGCTTCCAGCCGCCGAATCCGTGCCACGCCATCGGCACCGGAATCGGCACGTTGATGCCGACCATGCCCACTTCGATGCGACGGCCGAATTCGCGCGCGATATGACCATCGCTCGTATAGCAGGCGACGCCGTTGCCGAATTCGTGCTCGTTGACGAGATCGACCGCTTCGCTGAAGTCCTTCACGCGCACGCACGCGAGTACCGGGCCGAAGATCTCTTCCTTGTAGATGCGCATGTCCGGCGTGACATGATCGAACAGCGTGCCGCCCGTGAAGAAGCCGTCTTCGTGGCCCGGCACCTTGAAGCCGCGGCCATCGACGACGAGTTTCGCGCCTTCTTCCACGCCCAGCGCGATATAACCTTCGATGCGTTCGAGTGCCTGGCGCGTGACGATCGGACCCATTTCCGCGTCGTCTTCCATGCCGTTCTTGATCTTGAGTTGCTGCGCGCGCTCTGCGAGACGCGGCACGATCTTGTCGGCGACATCGCCCACGAGCACCGCGACCGAGATCGCCATGCAGCGCTCGCCGGCCGAGCCGTAGCCCGCGCCGATCAACGCATCGACGGCCTGATCGATGTTCGCATCGGGCATCACGACCATGTGATTCTTCGCGCCGCCGAGCGCCTGCACGCGCTTGCCGTGCTTCGCGCCGGTCTCGTAGATGTAGTTCGCGATCGGCGTGGAGCCGACGAAGCTGATCGCCTTCACTTGCGGATGCGCGAGCAGCGCATCGACGACGACCTTGTCGCCCTGCACGACGTTGAAGATGCCATCGGGCAAACCGGCTTCCTTGAGCAGATCGGCCATGAACAGCGACGCCGACGGATCGCGCTCGCTCGGCTTCAGAATGAACGCGTTGCCCGCCGCGATCGCGACCGGGAACATCCAGCACGGCACCATGCACGGAAAGTTGAACGGCGTGATGCCCGCGACGATGCCGAGCGGCTGGCGCGTCGTCCAGTTGTCCATGCCCGTCGAGACCTGTTCGGTGTAGTCGCCCTTCAGCAGTTGCGGAATGCCGCATGCGAATTCGATCACGTCGATGCCGCGCGACACTTCACCCTGCGCATCCGAGAAGACCTTGCCGTGCTCGGCGGTGATGATCGCGGCGAGTTCGTCGCGATGCTTGTTCATCAGTTCGAGGAACTTCAGCATGACGCGCGCGCGGCGGATCGGCGGCGTGTCGCGCCAGGCCGGGAACGCGGCTTTCGCGCTCGCGACGGCTGCATCGACATCGGCGGCTTCACCGAGCACGAGCTTGCGCGGACGCTCGCCCGTCGCGGGATTGAACACCGGCTGCGTGCGCGTGGCCGAGCCATGCGTGCGCTCGCCGTGAATGTAATGAACGACGTCGGCGGTGTCGTTGAACGCTTGCATGCTGTCTCCTCTCACGGACTGGTTTGGCAATTGACACAGTGTAGGAAGCGATGCGCCCCTTGCAAAGACGCTATGATTGAACTCATTGTTTATATTGGCAAACAATCGGTTGATGGACGAGCAAAAGATCGAAGGTCTGTGGACCCATTTGCACTGGCTCACCGTGCTTGCGGAACAAGGCAGCTACACGGCCGCCGCCGCGCGGCTGAACGTATCGAAAGCGGCGATGAGCCAGCGCATCGCCGAACTGGAGCGCGCGGCGGGCGTGCCGCTCGTCACGCGCACGACGCGCAGCGTGCGTTTCACCGAAGCGGGCCGCAGGCTCGTCGACGATACGCGCGAGCAGTACGAGCGCATCGCATCGAGCTTCATGAGCGTCAAGGAGATGGCGGGCGTCGCGCGCGGGCTCATCCGCGTAACCGCGCCGATGGCCTTTTCGCGGCAGCAGCTCGTGCCGCGCATGGCCGGATTTCTGCACGCGCACCCCGATGTGCGGGTGCAACTGGAGGCATCGGACCGGTTGAGTTCGATCGCGACCGAAGGCTTCGATCTCGCGCTGCGGCACAGCGCGCAGGTGCCGGATACGCACGTCGCGTGGAAGCTGTGCGATACCCGTTCGGTGATCGTCGCGACACGCGCCTATCTGAAGCGGCGCGGCACGCCGGCGACGCCCAACGATCTCGTCACGCACGATTGCCTGGTCTATCCGCGGCCGCAGGCATCGAGCATCTGGTCGTTCGAAAGGAAAGGCGGGCGCAAGACTTCGACCGGGCCTCATACGCTCGCGGTGAGCGGTCCTTTCGCGGCGAACAACAGCGAAGTGCTGCGCGATGCAGCGCTCGACGATCTCGGCATCGCGCTCTTGCCGGATTTCACCGCGCAGGCCGCCGTGCAAGCGGGAAAGCTCGTCGTGCTGTTGCCGGAGTGGCGTCCGGTCGGCGCGTTCGCGGATCAGCTATTCGTGGTGCGGCCTTATGCGCCGCATGTGCCACGCGCGGTCGCGCTTTTCATCGGATATTTGCGCGAGACGTTCGCAGGCGGCTTTCCGCTCTAGAACGAAAAAACGCGCCGGTCCGAGACCAGCGCGTTTCGTGATGCGGCTTGCTGCTTGCTGCTCAGTGATGCGCGAACGTCGGGAAAACGTCGGCTTGAACCGCGTTGACGCGAGCGCCCGATTGCGCTGAACCATCCGCCACACCGCCATATCCGTTTTGCGCGGCGACGCGCGCTTCGGCAGCTTGAACGTCGGCGGGATACTTCGAATCGCTGATGACGTTCGGGTTATAACCGGCCTTTTCCAATTGCACGATTTGCTCGCGGACTTCGGCGCGCGTCAAAGGCTGATTCGACTGCGCGAACGACGCGACCGGCGCGGCAAAAGCAAGAGCGACCGCTGCGATACCGATGAACTTGTTCATGATGCTTTCCTCCATCCATAAGTTTTGAGTTGCCGCTCACGCTGCCTTGTTTGCTTCGTGCGCGACCGTTGTACAGAGTTTAGGTATCGCACGCCCTAGGGTAAATACCTAAACGGCGAAATCACTTTTGGCGAAAACCCGACTAATACGGGCACGCGCGATGAGAACCAACGCCTTGCGAATCGCCTATAACCAAGAACGGAGCGCCGCTCTACGCGACGCATAGCACGAACGATCGTTTAATCAGGGGAATGGCCTTGAAACGAATCCTTGTGATTGGCGCGGGTTTCGCCGGTCTGTGGAGCGCGCTGTCGGCGGCGCGCAAGCTGGACGAACTCGGGCACGCCGACGAAGCGGAAGTCGCCATCGTCAATCCGGTGCCTTTTCATAGCGTGCGGGTGCGCAACTACGAACAGCCGCTCGACCCGACGCTCGTGCAACTCGATACCGTGCTCGGGCCCGCGGGCGTGCACCTGATTCAGGCGAAGGCGACGAGCCTCGACAGCGCGAATCGCCGTGTGACGATCGAACGCGACGGAGCATCTGAGACGCTCGGCTACGACCGGATGATCCTCGCGGCAGGCAGCGTGCTCGTGCGTCCGCCGATTCCGGGCCTCGATCGCTATTCATTCGATGTCGACACCTACGCGGGCGCGTGCAAGCTGCAGGCGCATCTGCTGACCTTGCCCGCGCTGCCCGACACGCCCGGCCGCTATACCGCGGTCGTGGTCGGCGCGGGACTGACGGGCATCGAGTTGGCGGCGGAATTGCCCGCGCGCCTGCGCGAGATCGTCGCGGAAAAGGATCGCGGCAAGGTGCGCGTCGTGCTCGCGGATCGTTCGGCGCGGATCGCGCAATCGATGGGCGGCGCGCAGCATGTCATCGAAGGCGCGTTGCAGACGCTCGAAGTCGAGATGCGGCCAGGCGTGACGCTCGAATCGGTCGATGGCCAAGGTCTCACGCTCCACGATGGCGCGGCGAGCGAGCGCATCGAAGCGGCGACGGTCGTCTGGTGCGGCGGCATGCACGCGAACGCGCTCGCGGCGCAATTGCCGGTCACGCTGGACCCGCTCGGACGCGTGCCCGTCGATACGTTTCTGCGCGCGGAAGGCGTGCCGGGCGTGTTCGCGGCGGGCGATTGCGCGCGCATATTGATCGACGGCACGCGGCCATCGGTGATGTCGTGCCAGCATGGCCGGCCGATGGGACGTTACGCGGGCAACAACGCCGTCTGCGATCTATTCGGGCTGGAGATGCTGCCGCTGTCGATCGACTGGTACACGACCATCTGCGATCTCGGGCCGTGGGGCGCGGTGTATACGGAAGGATGGGACAGAAAGCTCGTCTCGGAAGGAGAGACGGCGAAGGCGACGAAGCGCACGATCAACGGCGAGCGCATCTATCCGCCGAAAAGCGGCACGCGCGAGGACATTTTTCGGGCGGCGGCGCCCGTCGTGCAAACGCCGCCGCCTACCGAACGCGCCAACAAGTAACGAAGCGTCAGACCTTCTTCACGGACGCTTCGTAGATCTCGTCGATCGACTGCTCGAGCGTCTTGTCGAACTCGCTGTCGCTCATGTCCTTCTTCAGCTCGTTGATGAGCGCGCGCGAGAAGCTCGCGATCATGCCGTGGTTCTGCGCGAGCTTCTTGCACGCGTCGCTGCGCGTATAGCCGCCCGACAGCGCGACGACGCGCACGACACGCGGATGCTCGATCAGCGGACGATAGAAATCCGCCTCGTCGGGGATGGTCAGCTTGATCATCACGTTGCTCGATTCCGGCAGCGCGTCGAGGCCCTTCAGCAATTCTTCGCGCAGAATCTTTTCCGCGCCTTTCTTGTCCGGGCTCTTGATCGAGACTTCGGGTTCGAGAATCGGCACGAGACCGTGCTTGATGATCTGCGCGCCCACTTCGAACTGCTGCTTCGCCACGGCGGCGATGCCCTTTTCGTCGGCTTGATGGATCACCGAGCGCATCTTCGTGCCGAAGATGCCGAGCTTCACGGCGCGCGCCAGAAGATCGTCGAGACCGGGGATCGGCTTCATGATCTGCACGCCGTCGGCTTCGGCTTCGAGACCCTTGTCGACCTTCAGGAACGGCACGACGCCGCGGTCTTCCCACAGGAACGTGGGAACGGGCTTGCCTTCCGCTTCGCCGTCCATCGTGCGCTCGAACAGAATCGCGCCGATCACCTTCTTGCCCGTGAACGAAGGCGCCGTGATGATACGCACGCGCATTTCATGCATCAGCTTGAACATTTCGGCGTCGCCGTTGTAGGCGTCGTCCGGAATTCCGTATTGCCGCAGCGCGCCGGGCGTCGATCCGCCGCTCTGATCCAGAGCAGCGATGAAACCATCCTTCTCAGCCATTTGCGCGAGCATCTTTTCGTTAGCCACGAACATTTCCTCCTCGAAGTTCAAACACCGGACTTGTGCGCGCACAGTCCGGGCTTATGGTTCAGCTTCTGCAAGTGTAAAGGTTTTGACGGGCGCTCAAGTCGTGCAAATCCGCCATTTGCGCGCAAATGGAGTGATGTCGTGCGCTGGCGCACGGCCCGCGACAAGAAAACTTCAGGAAGGAGCGGAATTGAGGCCGCCCGCGTTGCCGGATCGCCAGACGATGCCGAGGGCGCGCTTGAAGAGCGATGGCGCGCGCGTGAAGTCGCCGGCTTGCGGCAGTTGCGCATGATCGTTCGATGCTTCCGATGCAGCTTCGATCGCCTCCGGTTCGGGAACGGGCTCCGGAACAGGCGCGAGCTTTTCGCGCGCGTCGCCGCAACGCTGGTTCAGCACGCGGCGCATGTCGGGGTCGTCGATCAGCGCTTGCGCGGTCGCCATGCCGCGCTCGAATTGCAGCGCATAGGCGATATCGGTGAAATCTTCGTAGCGGCCGCTATCGGCCAGCTCGTACGCCAGTTCGAGCGTGCGCCGGCGTTTCCATGCATCGAGATCGTCGTGGGCCGTGCTCAAGGTGTCCTCTTCTTCGCGATGAGGTGCCGAAGATGTTAGCCCGCGCCAAACTTTTTTCCGTTGTCGCGTCACAACAAGCAGACGAAAAGCATTCACGATTTCAAACAAAAAGCGCTTGCCTGAAGCACTGGATTCGCGATAGTCCTCGCTTGACAAGGCTCGTGTAAGGTATTTAATTCACTCACCCGCCTCGCTGCGAAATGATGGGCGGCCGCCGACATGTCCTGTCTGCGCTGTGAAGCAGTCCCGACGTATGGATGTTCGCTCCGGTGCGGAGCGCGATGTGCCTTTATCGGAGCCGCGTCATGAACCCGCTTTCAGGAAGTCCGGCACGCGTGGCCGCTCTCGCTCTCGGCTGCGCGCTCGTCACGTCCGTAACCGGATGCGGCGGCTCCGATTCCACCGATACGTCCGTCCCCGACGCCATCACGCAGATCATGAAAAAGCCCATGTATCAGGGCGCGACGTGGGCATTGCGCGTCGTCGATCTGAACTCGGGCGATCTCGTCTACGACATGAATTCGAACGCGCAGGTGTATGTGGCGTCGGTGCGCAAGGTGTTTTCGCTCGGCGCGGCGCTCGATCAATACGGCGCGCAGCATCAGTTTCAGACGCCGGTGTATCGCACGGGAACCGTCGATGCGGCCGGCACGCTCAACGGCAATCTCGTGCTCGTCGCGAGCGGCGATCTCTCGATGGGCGGCCGCACGAACGCCGACGGCACGCTCGCCTGGACCAACTTCGACCACAACGAAGCGAACAATCTCGGCAACGCGCAGATCACCGCGCCCGATCCGCTCGCGGGCTACGACGCGCTCGCGGCGCAGGTGACGGCAGCGGGCATCAAGCAGGTCAACGGCGAAGTCGTCATCGACGATCGGCTTTTCGAACCCTTCGACTTTCGCGGCGAATTTCAATTGCGGTCGATCTTCGTGAATGACGATGTCGTCGATACGATCATCTCGCAGGGCAGCGCCGGCTCGGCGACGCCGGTGGACTATCGGCCGAAATCATCGGCGTTCACGGTGCAATCCACGTTGATGACAGCGGCGGCGGGCACCGAGGCGAAAATCACCGTCACGCCGACGGACCCGACCTGCTTCGGCTCGCTTGCCTGCACCGGCACGATCGGCGGTTCGATTCCGGCGAATTACGTGCCGCCGATCGTGCCGAATTTCCCGGTCATCCGCACGTTCCGCATCACCGCGCCGCAGAACTATGCGCGCACGGTGCTCATCGAGGCGCTCGCGCGCGCCGGCGTGAGGGTCACGGCGCCGGTTGTCGAAAACAACCCGACGCAACTTCTGCCCGCGAAGAATTCATATTCCGCCGATACGCGCGTCGCGCAGCTCACATCGCAGCCGTACAGCGAATATTCGAAGTGGATTCTGAAGGTCAGCTACAACATCGGCGCGGACACGAGCCTCATGCTATTCGGCGTCGCGAACAACGGTTCGACCACGCTTCAGTCGGCGCTCGCGGCGGAGAACGCGAAGCTATCCGCCGCGCCGTTCAACGTGCCGATGAGCCAGACGCATTTCATCGACGGCAGCGGTGGCGGCGAAACGACGGCGACGCCGGTCGCGGTCATCGCGATGTTGCGCGCGATGAACGGCCGTCCGGCGTTCCCGGCGTATCTGGATTCGATGCCTGTTCTCGGCGTCGACGGCTCGCTCGCGAGCACGACCGACTTCGAAGCCGATCCGACGCTCGCGGGCGCGAAAGGCAAGGTGTACGCGAAGACGGGAACGTACGTGACCGGCACCGAAAACCCCGACGGCACCGCGACGACCACGCTCAAAGGTCAGGCGCTCGCGGGTTATATCGACGCGAAAAGCGGACGAAGGCTCGCGTTCGCGCTGATCGTGAACAACGTGCCGATCAGCGACGTGCCCGACATCATCAACGTGTTCAACGACGAAGGCACGATCGCGGCGAACATCTGGAAGCTGCAGTGAGCCGCTTTCGACTCACCATGCGCCGGCGAACGCCAGCACCGCGCGATTGAACGCGCCGGGACTCGCGACGTTCATGCCGTGCGATGCGCGCGCGATCGTCTGACGCTCCGCGAACTCGATCCACTCTTCGAGCTTCTCGACGTTGTTGCGGAACATGCGCGGGCTTTTCTCGCCGTCGATCAGCAGCGTGCGGCACTTGATGTCGCGCGCCGCTTCGCGCGTGTATGCGGGCAGCGGATCGCGGAATTGCTTCGGCAGCGTGAGCGCGTTATCCAGCGCCATGCGACGGAAGCTCTCCGTGCTCTTCTTCCAAAAGCCCGGCATGCTGACCGAATCCACGAACATTTCGAGGCCGCGGTCGAATTCGCCCTGTTCGATCAGCTCGGCCACGCGCGTGCGCAGCGCGTTGGTCGCGGGCGGCAGCGTGGCGGGCGTGGCCTGCGGCGAGGTTTGCAGCGGACCGCCCGGATCGGCGAGCGTGAGCGTCTTCACGAGCCGTGGATACTCGCGCGCCAGATGAAACGCGACGCAGCCGCCGCGCGAATGCCCGACGAGATGCACAGGCGCGAGATCGAGCGCCTCGATGAACTCCGCCATTTCCGCGACATGCGCTTCCCAGCCGAATTCGCCTTGCACGAAAGCATCGACGGCGGGCCAGTAATGCGACAGGCTCGGCGCGATCACGCGGAAATGCTTCGCGAGCGGCAAAATCTGCGCGTCCCAGTAGCGGTAATCGCACAGCGAGCCATGCACGAGAACGAGCGGCTCGCCCTCGCCGCACTCGATATACGGCACGGAAATGCCCGATTTCGTCGTGGCAAACGACGGTTCAGGCAGACCTTGCACGGCAGTGAGGACGGAGAGATCGGTTCGCGCGTTCATGAGTTAGCTCCTTGGATGCGACTATGCGCCGCGGCGAAGCAAAAGAAAAACGCATAATTTTGATAGAATCGTTCAGAATTTCTGATAGCAACCGGTCGCTCACCATGAAAGCGCTCGATCTGGACGTCCTTTCGATGATCATCGCGGTCGCGGATACCGGCAACATCAGCCGCGCGGCGGAGCTCGTGCATCGCTCGCAGTCGGCGGTCAGCATGCAGATCAAGACGCTGGAAACCGCGCTGGGCAAGGCGCTGTTCGTGCGCAAGCCGCGCAGCGTGGTGCCGACGCAGGACGGCGAAGTGCTCCTCACCTACGCGCGGCGCATGATCGCGCTGCGCGACGAGGCATGGGCGGCGGTCGTGCGGCCGGACGTGACGGGACGCGTGGTGATCGGCGTGCCGGACGATTACGCGTCGTCGCTTTTTCCGCCGATCCTCAAGAAATTCTCGGCGACGTATCCGAAAGTCGAGATTCAGGTGGTCGGCCTGCCGAGCGTCGCGCTCGCGCCGATGGTGAAAGACGGCTCGGTCGATCTTGTCTGCGCGACGCGCGTGAAGGGTTTGTCGGGCGAATTTCTCCGCCACGAGCCGATGGTCTGGGCCGCCGCGCCCGGCACCGAGATCTGGAAGGAGCGGCCCTTGCCCATCGCCGTGTTTTTGCCGGGCAGCGTCGCGCGCGAAAACGCGATCCGCAGCCTGGAGCGCGCGCGCATCGGCTATCGCACGTCGTATGAAAGTCCGAGCCTGCTCGGTCTGCTGACGATGGCCGAAGCCGGTCTCGCCGTGACGCCGCTCGCGAAATGCGCGGTGCCGGCGCATTTCACGCTGCTCGGGCCGGCGCAAGGCCTGCCCGATATCGGCACGCTCGAAGTGGTTCTGGCGCGCAGCGCGGCGTCGAAACGGCCGCCGTGCGACTTTCTCGCCGAACGCATCATGGCCGAGTTGCGGCGCTGATCTCGGCTTGGATTGCCTGAACACGGCGCGCGGTCCACGCGCGCAACATGCCGTTCGATACGACCATCGGCAACGATGCCGCCATGATCCGGTACACGTCGTTGCGGCGCACCTTCGAGACCTTCCGCGGATCGAGCCACGCTTCGTTGCGGGCGAGCAGGACGAGCGTATCGAGGCCGATCATGATCGGCCAGAGACACGCGAGACGCAGACGGATCGCGCTCGCCGGAATCGCGAGCGTGTAATCGACGGCGTCTTCAAACAGCGCGAGCGACGTGCGCAGCAATTCGAAAAGCACGGGCCGCGCGCGCGCCGACGTTTCGGGCCGCAACACATCTTGCGGCGTGAGGCCATGCCGCGCGAGCATCGATTCGGGCACATAGCATCGGCCGATGCGCAAATCCTTCGCGCAGTCGCGCAGCACGTTGGTCATCTGCAGCGCCTTGCCGAAGCGCACGCCGAGCGCGAGCATCGTGTCGGGCGCGGCTTTCAGCGTGCCGGGCATATGCGCGTACGTCATCTTCGTCCAGAATTCGCCGACGCAACCCGCGACGAGATACGTATAGCGATCCAGTTCGCCGAATTCCCGCAACGCGACGATCTCGCCCGATGTTTCGTCGGGAAACGTGCGCAGATCGAACTCCATGCCGGTGGAAAGCGTCGTGACGATGTCGCGCACGGCGGCCCGGTCGTCGGCGTTCAATTGCGGCAGGATCGCGAGCGCCGCATCGAGCGATTCGAGCAGCGCGCGTTCGTCCGGCTGCGCCTGCTGCCCCGCGACCTCACCCGCGATGCGCGCGAGCGCGCCGTCGTCGGGCGCTCCGTTGATTTGCGCGCGCAGCGAGAGCAGCAATTCCAGCCGACGCTGCGGCGAAATCAGCGATGTATCCGCGATCGTATCGGCGGCGCGCGCAAGCAGATACGCGAGCCCGATGGGGTCGCGCATGCCCGCCGGCAAAATGCGCAGCGTGAGATAAAACGACCGCGACACGCTCTTGAGAAGCGGGCCCAGCAGGAAGGCCCGGGGCGAATTGTTCATGACTTGGATCGGATGACTCGGCCGGAAGCGCGTTGGAAAGCGCGCCGCGGCATTGTATCCGTCCTCGTCGATTTCCTCCGGCAGCGACCGGCTCAGTCACGCGGCCCGTAATCCAGCTTCGGATACCAGTTCGTCCCGCGTCCCTCGGGCGTCATGTCGAGCACGGTCCAGAGCGGCATCAGATCGGGCGCGCCGCGCGGATCCTCGTTCGGATCGGCGGTCGAAAAATCCATCTCGCCGCTCCAGAAATGACGGATCACGCCGTCACGCCGCGTGAAGACGTTGAGCGCGGGATCGTCGCCGCCTTCCTTCGATATCGCGTGATAGTCGCGGCTGAAATTGCCGTTCGTATCGGAGAAAAGCCGCAGGTCGCGCCAGCCGCGCTCCTTCTTGAACGCGACGAGTTTCGCGAGCGGCGAACGCGCGATCACCGCGAGCGCCACGCGCTGCTCGATATCGCGCGCCTCGCCGTCCCACGCCGACAAGAGCGACGTGCACATCGGACACGGCCGCTCGCGCTGCGGCCCGAACATGTAGCTATACGTGACGAGCGTGTCCTTGTCGCCGAAGAGCCCGGCGAAATCAACCGCGCCACGCTCGCCGTCGAATCGATAATCGCCCGTCACTTCGCCGCCGGGCGGCAACGCGCGACGCATCTGCGCGACGCGCTCGATATGCCGGCGCAAGTCGATTTCCTCGGCCAGCAACGCGGTGCGCGCCCGGCGATATTCGGCGCTTTCGTTGGGAAATCTCATCGTCGCGCGCTGCGCGAGTTCATCGGCGGGAATGTACTTCGTGGTCGTGCTCATATCCGATCTCCTTTCAGAATGGGCGATTCAGTCGCGGTCCGGCGCGCCGAGCGGAAACAGCGACCGGTAAGGCCGCGCTTCGTCGACGGCGCGCGCGAACGACGGCCGCGCGAGCAGCCGCTTGCGATACGCGATCACGTTGGAATACCGCTCCGCGATGCGATGACACCAGTCCGCATAGAACAGGAACGGCGCGGCGCCGCAATCCGCGAGGCTGAACGCGTCGCCCGCCGCCCATTCGCGCGCGGACATCTTGCGATCGAGAAACGCGTACGACGTGTCGAGCATCGCGCGGGCATCGGCGACGCCGCGCGCGTCGCGCTCGTGCGGATCGCGCATCGCGTCGAAAACGATCTTCTGCTGCGGCGTGGACACGTAGTTGTCGAAGAAACGATCCATCCAGCGCGTTTCGAGCGCGGCGCGCGGATCGTCGGGAACGAGGCGCACCGGGCCGGCGTGATACAGCCCGAGATATTCGATGATGACCGTCGATTCGATCACCGGGCTGCCGTCGTCGACGAGCACGGGAAAGCGCTTCATCGGCCAGATTTCGGCGAGTTCGGCCATTGGATGCGGCGTTTCGGGTGTCAGCGCGCGCCATTCGAACGGCGTGCCGTTCTCGTACAGCGCCACCAGAACTTTCTGACAGTAAGACGAAAACGGATGTGCATAGAGTTGCAGGCTCATCGGGCTGTCTCCAGATAGTCGAGCGGATTGCGGACGCGGCGCAGCGATCGCGACATTTGCAGCGCCGGCTACTTCCACGACGAACGGCAGCGCTACGGATCGACCATGAATCGAGAAATTTTGTTGTGCGCCGCAGCGTGAACGCTGCCGATTTGCTAACGTGCGCGCTCGAAGAAATTCCAACCCGGACATCGTGTGCATTGTCCGTCGAGGCCGGTCTAAAAGAATGAAGCGCAAAAGCAAAATCGAGATCGTCTTTGCCGACGATCGCCCCGTCGTTTTATATGGGCTGCAAAGCTGGTTCGAGTCGAATGACCGGTTTCGGGTGTCGGCTTGCGTCAGGAACGCCGATAAATTGCTCGCGAGGCTGAAGACGACGAGCTACGACGTAATCGTGCTGAGTTGCGGCATGGAAGGCTCGCCGGCTGACGACTTCGCGTTTTTGCGGGCGATGCGCGCGGCGTGTCCGGATACGCCGGTCGTCGTTTTCACCGACGGAACCAACGCCCACGCGCTCGCCGAGACGCAGCGCGCAGGCGCGGCGGGCCTCGTGAGCATGCGCGAGGGCGCGGGCGAGTTCGAACGCGTATGCGAGCGCGTGCTTTCCGGCGCGACAGGGATCGTCTCGGCGCGCATCGCCGCTTATCGCGACGCCGCCGTTTCTTCCGATGCCGCGCCCGACTATTGCGGCGAAAGCATGAGCGTCACGCAGTTGACCGTGCGGGTCTGACTGCGGCGACGTTATCCGCCGGTACTCTGGCGATTTCGTGCGGATTCTTGCTCTTCGGGAATCCGACGTCTCGCCCGTCTTCGAATCCCTTTTCGTATGCGCGCTGATCGAGCGACTTGAATAGCGGCTCGATTTCGTCGACGTGCATGCGGATCAGTTCCATGAGCGGCTTGACGAGCGCGGCGCTGTCCTCGGTTTCTTTTGCATGGCTGACGACTTGCACCATTGCGCGCAGCGTTTTTGCTCGTTGAGCGCAGTAGTCGCTCAGCGGCATCGAATACGTGATGACTGCATGACCGTGGTCATTGACCGAGACGTTCATTCTGGATTCCATGGTCACTCTCCATCGGACGTTGTGGGAAGCCACACTGTAGACGCCTCCCCCCGCCACGGACCACTAGACAATTCCGATCATGCGCGCAGATACGTGGCTACCACCGCGCTCTTGAGCCGATCGAGTGCTTGCTGCCGCCGTTTCAATACCAGAAGAGATTCGACCATCATCAGATCGTGTTTCAGGCGATCGTCCATTATCGAGGCGGCTTCGATCTGTTTAATCAGCGTGTAAATCCGAACCGCGCACTGTTTGTCGCTCAAAAGCGACGTGTCGAGCTCTTGTTGCAGACATTGAATGGCGCTGACGAGGTCATATTGATTCATGCGGCGGGCATAAGCGAAAGAGGTTTGCAAGCGCGTCTCTCGTAGTAGGCAATGCGTATGCCCTAACGCGGTGAAGCGTGAAAAGCAAAGCACAATAAAACGTTTGTTGCGTGCATTCCGAAGCTTTCTAATTACAGGCTCGAATTCACGACGAGCCGACAAGATGGCTGACCTGACATCCACGCGCGACACCTATCGCTCGGGACACGCGTCTCGCGCGCTGATTTCCAAAGACGTGCTCTACCGATGGCTCTCCTGGACCATCCCCGCAATCGTGGTGCTGCTATGGGAAATCGCGGCGCGCCTCGGACTGATCGCGCCGCAGGTCCTCCCGGCACCGAGCAGCGTCTTCGAAACGGCCGTCCACATGGCGCAAAACGGCGAACTCTTCGTGCACCTGGGCGTGTCGCTGCTGCGCGCCGCGGGAGGCTTCGTCATCGGCGGAACGATCGGGCTCGCGCTCGGCATCGCCGTCGGATTCTCGCCGCTCGCGCAGGCGCTCCTCGACCGCTCGATCCAGATGATGCGCGCCATTCCTTTCCTGGCGATGCTGCCGCTCGTCATCGTCTGGTTCGGCGTCGGCGAAATCGCCAAGATCTTTATGGTCGCGCTCGCGGTGCTCTTCCCGATCTACATCAACACGATGCTCGGCATTCGCCAGATCGATTCGAAACTGATGGAACTCGCCCGCGTGATCGGCCTGAACCGAACGGCGATCGTGCGACGAATCATCCTTCCCGGCGCGATGCCGTCGATCCTCACCGGCGTGCGTTACGCGCTCGCCCACGCGTGGCTCGCGCTCGTCATCGCCGAGACGCTGGCCACGACGAAAGGCATCGGGTTCCTCGCGATGGACGCCCGCGAATTCCTGAACACCAACGTCATTCTGCTCACCATCATCATCTACGCGATCATCGGCGTCGTCGCGGATGCGCTCGTGCGCCTGCTCGAAGCCCGCTATCTCTCGTGGCACGCGAACTACGCAAAAGGGGCGCGCACATGACGGCCATCGTTACGCGCCGCGACGCGCGCGTCGGTTCGCCGGCGCTGGCGGTGTCCGTGCGCGGACTGCAAAGACGCTATGGCAGCCGCGTCGTCATCGATGCACTGGACCTCGATATTCGCAAAGGCGAATTCGTCGCGCTGCTCGGCGAAAGCGGATGCGGCAAGACAACGCTGCTACGCGCGCTCGCGGGGCTCGATTCCCCCGACGCCGGGTCGATCCGCGCGCCGGAACGTCCGTCCGTCGTGTTTCAGGAGCATCGCCTGCTGCCTTGGTCGACGTTATGGCAGAACGTCGCGCTCGGCTACGAGAATACGATCGGCCGGACGGGCGCGGCGCGCGCGCTGGCCGAAGTCGGACTCGCCGGCCGCGAGGACGACTGGCCGCGCAATCTGTCGGGCGGTCAGGCGCAGCGCGTGGCGCTGGCGCGGGCGCTCATCCACGATCCCGCGCTGCTGCTGCTCGACGAGCCGTTCGCCGCGCTCGATGCGCTCACGCGCATCCGCATGCACGGTCTCGTCAAGGAACTCGTCGCGCTGCATCGGCCAGGCGTGCTGATCGTCACGCATGACGTCGACGAAGCGCTCACGCTCGCCGACAGGATTCTCGTCATGCGCGCCGGACGCATCGCGGCGTCATTCGAACCCGGCGAACACGCGCCGCAGGCACTGCGCCCCGCCCTGCTCGCGGAACTCGGCGTCCGGTCTCACTGATCACTTTTCCATAAGACAAGAAGGACGAGCATGAACGACTCATCGCTGAGCCGCCGCCGGTTGCTGCGCGCGGCGGGAGGCCTCCTGGCCGGCGCCGCGACCGGCGGATTGTTCCCGGCACGCGCGGCCGAGCCGCGCAAGCTGACGCGCAACACCGATACGGTCCGCATCGGCTGGGGTTACGGCAGCCTGCCCGACATCGCGAAGCAGCGCGGCGTGTTCGAGAAGACGCTCGCCGCGAAAGGCATCAAGGTCGAATGGGTCGGCCCTTTCCCGAACCATGCGCCTTCGATACAGGCCGTGGTCGGCGGCAGCGCCGACTTCGGATTCTGGGGATCGACGACTCCCGCACTCGCCGCGATGCTCGCCGGCTCGCCGATCGTCTTCACCGCGTTCGACATCTATTCGCCGCGCTCGACGGCCATCATCGCGAAGAAGTCGAGCGGCATCGAATCCGTCGCCGATCTCGCAGGCCGCAAGGTCGCCGTCAACCGGTCGGGGCTTGGCGAATTCCTGTTGATCGCCGCGCTGGAGAAGCATCGCGTCGATCGCGACAAGGTCCAGTTCGTCTATCTGAATCCGCCCGACGCGGCGCCCGCCTTCGCGCAAGGCAAAGTCGACGCTTGGTCGATGTGGTCGCCCGGCGTCGACATCTCGCGCTTCTCTAACGACGCGAAAGACATCTTCAACGAAGGCCGCGATCTGGATTTTCTGATCGATTACAGCTCGCTCGTCACGCGCCGCAAGTTCACCGAGGAGAATTCCGAGCTGATCCGCGCGGTGATCGATGCGTATTACGTGGAAGGCGCGTGGCAGTCGGCGCATTCCGCCGAAGCCGAATTGCTCGTGCAGCGCGAGGGCAAATATCCGGATCAGGTGCGCGACTATCTCGCAAGCCTCAAGCGCGTCAATCAGTTTCACGAGCCCGACGATGCCGCTTTCATCGCGCAATTTCAGCGCGCCGCCGACTGGCTGGCCGAGCGCAAGATCATCAACTCGCGCATCAAGGTCGCGGATTACAGCATCAAGGTGTGAATCGAGGAGCGCACGAATGTCTGACGTCAACTATCCGACGAGCGCCGGACCGACGCTCGTCTCCCCGCTGTCCGCCGCGCTCGGCTTTTCGGAGATCATCGGTGACATCGCCGCGACTGCCGCCGAGCGCGAACGCGGGCACCGGCTGCCGCACGAAGAGATTGCAAAGCTCAAGGCGCTCGGCTTCGGCGCGCTGCGTCTTCCCGTCGATGCAGGCGGAAGCGGCGTTTCGCTGAACGGGCTTTTCATCGTCGCACGCGATCTCGCCGCGGCGGATTCGAACATCGCCCACGCGTTTCGCAATCATCTGTGGCAAGTGGAAGCCGCGCTCCGGAGACGCGAGCAACCGTTCCATACGCGCGTGCTGGAGCTGACCGCGCAGAAGAAGACCATCGGCCTGAGCTTCGTCGACAGCGACGTGGTCGCCGCCGGCGCGCGCCCGACCAAAGTCCTCAGTCGGCTCGAATGGGATGCGTCGCGCGACGTGTACGTCGGCTCCGGCGACAAGATCTACGCGACGGGTAATCTGTATAACGACGCGTTCACCGGCCTCGCCGTGGAAAGCCGCGCGGGCCGCACCGTGCAGTACGTGCTGGAACGCGGCGCGGGCGTCGACGACGACGATGACTGGCAAGGCTTCGGCCAGCGCCTCACAGGTTCGGGAACGGCGCGGTTTCGCGATGTGACGGTTCCAGCCGCGCAGCTTTATCCGCCCGATCCGCCGAAGTCCGATGAAGCCGCGCCCTGGGGCTTCACGTTTCATCAGGTTTATCTCACCAACTGCATCGCGGGCATCGTGCGGCGCGTGGCGCTGGACGCCGTCGACTTGCTGCGCGCGCGCGGACGCAACTTCTATCACGGTGAAGCCGCGCATCCCGTCGATGAACCCGTGCTGCAATCGCTGCTCGGCCGTATCCGCGCGTATTCGGCGAGCGTCGAAGCGATCGCGGATCGCGCGGCCGGCGCGTTGCAGCGCGCATGGGATCGACACGGCACACGCGACGAATACGAGGCGACGCTCGCGGCCACGCTCGCGGCATCGGAAGCCAAGGTCGTGATCGACGATCTCGCCCCGCAGATCGCAAGTTGGCTGATCGATCTCGGCTCGGGCTCCGTCGTGTCGCGCGTCGGCGCGCTGGACCGGCACTGGCGCAACATCAAGGTGATCGCGTCGCACAATCCGCGCGTCTACAAGGAACGCTTTCTCGGACAGAACCTGCTGACCGGACAATTGCCGCCCACGGGCGCGTTCTTCTGATCGCGCGCGCCGTCCCTTGTCGAAGGCGGACGGGACGGCGCGCTTTCTTAGTCGAGCAGACGTCGCACGCGCGGCACGACTTCGTGCGCGAAGCGGGCCATGTCGGCCTCGAAGGGCTGGAATTGCAGCATGAAGAGTTCGATGCCCGCGCGATGAAAGTCGACGATGCGCCGCGCGACCGTGTCGTAATCGCCGACGAGGTCCGCGGCCGTGCCGCCGTTCGACCCGACGCGCGCCGATCGCGCGAAGGTCTGGTGCATCACCGCGTTCGGATCGGTATTGGCCTTTTGCCGTTCGCGCAGCGGCTTGTCGAGTTCCGCCAGCGCGAACAGATGTTCGAGATGAGCCTGCGCTTCGTCCTGCGTCTCGCGCGCGATCACGAACGCCGACAGGCCGAAGCGCAAAGGCTCGTGCCCCGCCGGGCGCGCGCGGGCGGAGACATCGGCGATCAGGGCCGCAACGTCGTCGTGCGGCTGGCCGTTGATGAACCACACATCGCCATGCGCCGCGACGAGCGAGCGCGCCGGCTCCGACTCGCCGCCGACATAGATGCGCGGACGCGCGCGAAACGGATCGGCGGGCCGTAACTGATAGTCGTCGATCCGGAAGTTGTCGCCGCGATGCTTCACGGCTTCTCCGCGCAGCAACGCATCGACGACCGAGATCCACTCGCGTCCGTACGCATAGCGCTCGTCATGCTCCGCGAAGCCGATGCCCGCGCGCTCCAGCTCCGGACGATTCCACGCATTGACGAGGTTGATCGCGAAGCGTCCGCCGCTGATGTGCTCGATCTGCTGCGCCATCTTCGCGAGCACGACCGGATGATAGAGATAAGGCTTGATCGCCGCGATGATCTCGATGCGCGACGTAAGCGCAGCCAATGCCGCCGATGCCGTCCACGCTTCGAGCTGATCGAGCGAAGGATCGTGCGGATTGATCGTGTGCTGGGCGACGAGCACGGAGTCGTAACCGAGGCGCTCGGCCTCTAGCACGAGCGCCTTGTTGCGCGCCCACGAGGCATCGTAGGGCTCGGCGGGATCCTGCAACGCCGCGCGACTGCCATGCACGAGCGCCCAGACGCCGAAGCGGGGAAGATTGGACATCGCTTGAATGAACCGAAGGACAGGTTGGAGAGGATGCTCATGCTAACGCCGGGCCCGCCCGCGGCGATCCAATTTCTATCGATAAGGAATTATCCATTTGGCATTTGAAGACTCGGGAAACTGTCTTCCTGAGCGCAGTTCTTCCGATAACCCTATGACGGCGCACGGCGAATATGCGAAGCACGCGCCGCGTCATTTGCTACGCACGATTGCTTCGTAGCCGCGGCACGCAAAGTGCCTATAGTCGAAGGCTTCACCACATCATTTCGTCCGTTCCATGAAACCTTCGATCCATCGCCGCGCGCTGATCGCCGGCATCGCATCCATCGTTCTCGCTGCTATGGCGCCCGTTCACGCAAACGCCGAAACGCGCGAAGTGGTCATCGGCTATCAGGACATGGTCGTGCCCTGGCGTTATGCGCAGGCGAGCGGCGCCGTCGAGAAAGCCACCGGATACAAGGTCACGTATCGCAAGCTCGGCAGCGGCGCGGATGTCATTCGCGCGCTCGCATCGGGCTCCATTCAGTTGGGCGAAGCCGGCTCCAGCCCGATCGCGGCGGGCTTGTCGCAAGGCGTCGACCTTTCGCTGTTCTGGATTCTCGACAACATCAACGACGCCGAGGCGCTCGTCGCGCGCAACGGCTCGGGCGTAAGCAAGCTCGCGGATCTGAAAGGCAAGACGCTCGGCGTGCCGTATGTGTCGACGTCGCATTTTCATGCGCTCGTCGCCTTGCAACAGGCAGGCGTCGATCCGTCGACGGTGAAGATCGTCAATCTGCGTCCGCCGGAGGTCGCGGCGGCGTGGGAACGCGGCAATATCGACGCGACGTATATCTGGGACCCGGTGCTCGCCAAAGCCAAGCAGAACGGCAAAGTGCTGATCACGTCGGGCGAAGTGGCGAAGGAATCGGGCAAGGCGACCTTCGACGGCTTCGTCGCGTCGCGCAAGTTCGCGCAGGACAATTCGGCGTTCCTGAACGGTTTCGTCAAAGTGCTCGCCGATACCGACGCGCAATACCGCGATCACAAAGCCGACTGGACCGCCGCGTCGAAACAGGTGCAGGCCGTCGCGCAGGAATCCGGCGCGAATCCCGCCGACGTGCCCGCGAGTCTCGCGCTCTACGCCTTCCCGAGCGCGGGCGAGCAGGCGTCGCCGACCTGGCTCGGCGGCGGAGCGCAATCCGGGGCGGCAAAGTCGCTCGCGGCAACCGCTCAGTTCCTCAAACAGCAGGGCACGATTCAGAACGTGCTCGCGGATTACTCCACGGGCGTCGATCCGCGCTTCGTGCAGCAGGCCGCGAAATGACATCGCTTTCCATCCGCAACCTCGGCGTCACGTATGAAGGCGCGAGCACGCCCGCGTTGCAAGGCGTCGACTTGCAGATCGGCAGCGGCGAGTTCGTCGTGGCGCTGGGTGCATCGGGATGCGGCAAGACCACGCTGCTGAATTGTCTCGCGGGTTTCCTGGAGCCGACCGAAGGCGAAGCGTCGCTGAATGGCGAACCGATCGACGGGCCCGGCGCCGAGCGTGGCGTCGTGTTCCAGAAGCATGCGCTGATGCCGTGGCTGAACGTCATCGACAACGTCGCGCTTGGCTTGCGTTTTCGCGGCGTGAAGCGCGACGAGCGCCGCGAGATCGCGCGTCGCACGCTCGCGCTCGTCGGCCTCGCGCAACATGAACACGCGAAGGTCTACGCGCTGTCGGGCGGGATGCAGCAGCGCGTCGGAATTGCGCGCGCGCTCGCGAGCGATCCCGAAGTATTGCTGATGGACGAACCGATGGGCGCGCTCGACGCCCTCACGCGCGAAACCGTGCAGGAACTCGTGCTCGACGTTTGGGCGCGCACCGGAAAGACGGTGTTCTTCATCACGCACAGCGTGGAAGAGGCACTCTTTCTGGCGACGCGCCTCGTGCTGATGACGCCAGGTCCGGGCCGCATCGAAGAGGTGCACGAACTGCCCTTCTCACGGAACTACGTTCGCAGCCGCGATGCGCGTGCCGTCAAATCGTCGCCCGCGTTCATCGAATGGCGGGAGCGGCTGACGCGCCGCCTGCATCGCACCGAGACGGAGGCGGCGTGAACCGGCCCGCTCACGATGTCCCGCTGCCGAACGCCCCAAGCGCATCGCCAGCCACGCGACGCGTCACCCGCACGAAGCATCGCGCGCGCTATCGCGGAATGCCGGGCGCGGGGCCGACCGCGCTGCCCAGCGCGCTGTGCGTCGCGACGCTCGCGGCATTGTGGTGGGCGGCCACGCATTTCCACTGGCTGCCGCCGCTCTTTCTGCCTTCGCCCGAGGCGGTCTGGCAGGCGTTCATCGACGCGTTGCACGGACGGCTTCAGGGCGGATTGCCGCTCTCGGAGCATCTCTTGTGGAGCGCGATCCGCGTGTTCGGCGCGTTCGCGCTCGCGGTTGTCACGGCGGTGCCGGTCGGAATTCTGATGGGCGTGAGCCGCATCGCGCGCGGCGTGCTCGATCCGCCGCTCGAGTTCTATCGGCCGCTGCCGCCGCTCGCGTATCTACCGCTCGTCGTCATCTACTTTGGTATCGATGAAACCGCGAAGATCGTCGTCATCTGGCTCGCCTGCTTCGCGCCGATCGCGATGGCCGCGCGCGCCGGCGTCAGGAGCGCGACTGCCGAGCAGGTGAACGCCGCGTGGTCGCTCGGCGCGAACTTCGGGCAAGTCGTGCGGTTCGTCGTGCTGCCCGCCGCGCTGCCCGAAATACTGACGGGCCTGCGCATCGCCGTGGGCTTCGGCTGGACCACGCTCGTCGCCGCCGAAATGGTCGCCGCGACCGCCGGCCTGGGTCAGATGGTGCTCAACGCGTCGAGCTTTCTGCGCACCGACGTGGTGGTGATGGGCATCGTGCTGATCGGCGCGATCGCGTGGATTTTCGACTTCGGCATGCGCGCGCTGGAGCAGCGGCTCGTGCCGTGGAAAGGACGCTGAGCCGCAAGGGCCTGGCGTCGCGGCGAACTTGGAATCGGCTGGACTCCTGATCCAGTAAGGGTTCCCTATCCGGCAATAAGGAAAATTAATTATTGACGTACTGCTGCTGAAAGGCAGAATCTCTCGGAAACAATCCTAATAAGTATTTCAGCGGCGCGACACGCTGAGAACAGATTTCCTTCCGCCATGCGTTGACGTGGTCTCTATACATGGAGAACAAAATGAGAAGGATACGAGGGATGGTCCTGGCTATTTCATCAGGAGTATTGATCAGTGCATGCGGCGGCGACGCCGGCTCCGATGTCTCAGGCCAGAGCACGAAAAGCATCGCAGGACAGCCGGCTTCACAGACCGAATCGACGACCAAGGGCTACGCGTTGTCGACCGTCATCTGGAGTCGCGTTCCCATCGGCGTGTGCTGGGACATGAACAACGCGGATTTCGCGCGCTTCGCGTCGGCACGAAACTGGAGCCGCCTCGCAGTTCAGGAAACCTGGGAACAGCATTCGGGCGTGCGTTTCACAGGCTGGCAGCAATGCACGAATGACCCCAATTACTTCGAGATCCGAATCAGCGTCGATGACAGCGCGCAGAGCGGGCCGCATACTTTCGGCCTCGGCGCGATGCTGAACAACGCGGTCGGCGGAATGGCGCTCAACTTCACGTTCAGGAACTGGAGTCGAAGTTGCCAGGGACGCGAAGAATACTGCATACGCCGCATCGCCGCGCACGAATTCGGTCACGCGCTGGGCTTCGCGCACGAGCAGAACCGGCCCGACACGCCTTCGACCTGCAACGAGCCCGCGCAGGGCACGAACGGCGACACGACGATCGGCGCGTGGGATGTCGCTTCGATCATGAATTACTGCAATCCCGAATGGAACGGTGACGGCAAGCTGAGCGCCACCGACATCGACATGGTGCAGAAATACTATGGGCCGCCGCCTTCCACTCAGACGGTGTACACGCTGACGCGTGCGCAGGCGCCGGCGCGGATTACCGCCTACGAGTTTCCTTCGCGCGCTGTGAAGGCGTCGATCGATCTTTCGCTGGGCGGCGACTATCAGCGCGTCGATCAGATGTTCGCAAGCGCCGACGGCAAGCGGCTGCACGTGCTGATGGAGCGAAATTCGACGTCCGTCGATCTCGCCACCATCGACACCGCGAGCAACAAGGTCGTGCGCGTCACGCCCATCGGTCCGATGTTGACGACGTTCACCGGCTATGGTTTTCAGCCCGCGTTGACCGGAAATCAGGTCTATCTGTGGAACAAAAATATCATCGACGTCGTCGATACGGATTCGGGAACGCTCGTCAGAAAGCTCGTGCTGCCGAAAGAATTCAGCGTCATCAAGATCGCGACGGCCGCCAATGACAGCGAGCACATCTTCGCGCTCGCGAACGAGCGGGGAACGAGGCTGGAGGTGCTGCGCATCGAATCGGCGAGCGGCTTCATCAGGGGCGGCTATCCGGCCGGTTCGGCGCCGGCGGCGCCGCGCGATGAGTTCACCGTCACGCCGGATGCGAAGAAAGCGTATTTCGTCGGATTCGCGTCGCCGAATGCACAGGGCAATCTCACGGAGATGGACCTGGAGAGCGGCTTCACGCGCGTGCTGACCGATCTGCCGGAGAAGAATCCGAAGTTCATCGCGGCGATCAACAATCAGCAAATTCTCTTCGCCGATGACAATGCCAACAGCCCGAGCTCGGTCATCCTCTACGACGTGACGAGCAGAAGCAAGACGACCGCGCTGAGTTCGTCGAAGTCGATGGCGTATCTCCAGTACGAGCCGAAAACGAAATCCATTCTTCTGGAGCAGGACGGCGTCTGGTCCGTCAATCAGTTGAGGCAGCGCGCGGACGGAAAATACAGAGACGTCGATCTCGGCCTGCGATCGTTCAGCAGCGGTTCGGCGTATGGCGGCGTCGCTCCGTTCGTGCTCGTGACGCGTTGATGTTCAAGGCGGCGCGCCAGTGGCATGATTGTCGGGTCGACCCGATCGTGCAGCGCTGGCCCGGAGGTGGCACATGTCCGTCTTTCTCGAAGTCGAGCACGTCACGACCTATCGCTACAACACGCCGGTGGAATTCTCGCCGCATCGCGTGATGTTCCGGCCGCGCGCCGCGCACGATATCCGCGTGCTGTCGGCGACGCTCGCGGCCGCTCCGCACAGCACGCAGTACTGGATGCACGACGTGTTTTCCAATTCGGTCGCGGTCGTCGAGCCGCGCGTGCCCGCCGACACGCTCGAACTGCGCGCGCGTTTCGTCATCGAGCATTTCGGCATCAGGAATCTGGAGTTGCCGGTCGCGCCCGAAGCCGAGAATTATCCGTTTCAGTACGCCGACGAGGACCGGCTCGATCTGGCGTCTTTCCTGCCGCCGCAGTATCCCGACGATCAGCCGATGCTGCGCGACTGGGTCGCGCAGTTTCTGCCCCGGCGCGGCGTCACGCACACGCGCGACATTCTGGGGAACATCAACGCCGCCATTCGCAGCGACTTTCAGTATCAGTCGCGCGACGCGATGGGCACGCAGCGTCCGTCGGAGACACTGAACCGGCGCAGCGGCACCTGTCGCGATTTCGCGCTGCTGATGATGGAAGTCGTGCGCGGACTCGGACTGGCCGCGCGCTTCGTGTCCGGGTATTTGTACGATCAGGCGCTCGACACGCCCGCTGCGCCGGCCGTCCGCAACACGGGGCTGCAGCAGGGCGCGCGACAGATCGAGAGCCGCGACGAGCCGCTCGTCGTCGGCGCGGGCGCGACGCACGCGTGGCTGCACGTCTTTTTGCCGGGCGCGGGCTGGGTGCCCTACGATCCGACGAACTCGCTCGTCGGCGGCACCGATCTGATCCGCGTCGCGTACACGCGCAAGCCCGAACAGGCGGCGCCGGTGTCCGGATCGTGGTTCGGCGCCGCGGAGGACTTCGCCGGGATGGACGTCAGCGTCAGCGTGCGGCGCATCGAGCCGCCGAGCGAGCCGTTGGCGTCGGCGGCGATCAAAACGGACTGATCCCCGACATGCCGCCATCGACGGCTAGATCGGCGCCGGTCATGTATTGCGATGCATCCGTCGCAAGGAAAAGGACCGCCGATGCGATCTCGGCGGGGTCGGCCGGACGCTTCATCGGGATGACTTTCGCCCACTCCAGCAATTGCGTCTCCGACATGCCCAAGCTGTCGAAGATCGGCGTGTTCGCGACGCCCGGCGAAATACTGTTGACGCGTATGCCGAGCTCGACGAATTCGGCGGCGAAGCTTTTGGCCAGAGAAACGACAGCCGCCTTCGACGCGCAATATGCGGAGAAATTTTTCGTGCCCTGATTGGCCGCGAGCGATGCCACGAGAACGATCGATGCCGGCCGCGCGAGCGAAGGCAGCGCTTCGCGCACCGTCGCATACACGCCGCCGACGTTGATGTTCAAGACATCGGTGAATTGTTCCAGCGAGGTTTCGCGCACGGGCGTCTGCCGGGAAATGCCGGCGTTGGCGACCAGAACGTCGATCTCGCGCTGAAAATGCTCGACTGCGGTTTTGTAGAGACGCTGCATGTCGGCCGGACTGGCGGCGTCGGCCACGACGCACAGCGCATTCTCGCCGAGCGTTTGCGCGGCCTGACGCAGCTTCTCCTGGTTGCGTCCGCTGATCACGACGCGGGCGCCCTCCGACACGAACCGTTGCGCGGTGGCGAACCCGATGCCCGAGCTTGCGCCGGTCACGACCGCCAGTTTTTTATCGAGCAGCATCGTTTCATCCTTGCAGGTTGATGACGAGGGCGCGACCCGAGCGAAGCGCGCGCGTCGAATGCCCCGAGCCTTTCAGATCGCCTGCGACGAACACCGAGCCTTCCGCGAAGCGCCGCGCGATGTCCCCGTCCTGCACCGCGATTTCAAGCTCGCCTTCGAGGACGACGACATACTGGCGCGACGGCGGATTATGACGATCGAGAAAATAGCCTTCGTCGAACTCATGCACCAGCACGCTCTCGCATGGCTGCGGCGGCGATAGCGTCACCGAAATGCCGTTGAACGGCACGGCGACGGTTTCGAACACGCGAATGGTCCTGAATGCCGAGTGCCCGTCGGCGTCGGTGTAGATCTCAGCGCAGTCCATGACGTCTCCTTGTCGACGATCCGCTTCGAAAATGTCACGCCACCGCTCCCTGGCCCATGCGTTCGCGCACCGCGCCGCAATGTTCGACGAGCTTGCCGCGCGTGGCGACGAATCGTTTGAGCGGCGTATCGATGTCGTAGAACCAGAAGTTCGCGACGAACCCGTACAGCGCGGCATCGATGCTCGCGGGCGCGTCGCCGAACATGAACGGACCGTCGCCGAGCAGATTCGCTATTGCCTGGAGACTCGCGATGCCGCGTGCATACACGGCGTCCGGCTCGTATCTGCCGATGCCCTGATATCGATAGCGTTCGAAGTTGTATTTGCGCGCGCCTTCGAGCGCGTCGGCGCCGATGTCCGGATGCTGCGTCAGGAGCGCATCGCGAAACTGCGGCCAGTAGCGGTCGTCGCGCCAGCGCGAGTACGACATCACCCAGTAAAGATCGTCGAGCGTGCGGCGGACCAGCAGATCGAGATCGCGCTGCGCGGCGCCCAGCGCGTCGTCCAGTTCGATTGCGTGCTTGCTCTTCAGATGCGCGATGATCGCATCGCTGTCGCCGATGGTTTCATCGCCGTCGACGAGATACGGCAACTGCCCGCGCGGCGCGGCGCTCGTGTCCAGCACGTGACGATGCTCGAATGGCAGGGCCGCGAGCTTCAGGAACGCGAACACCTTCAATCCGAACGGATTGTTGTCTTCGAGGCCGAACAACTGAGGATACGAATAGAGCGTGATCATCGACGTCTCCGTGCGTCCTCCAGCAAGGACGCGCCAAGTTCGTTACGATTCCCGGTTGGCCTTGCATCTTCCCGTCACGCGTCGCGCCGCTTCCGCGCGCCGCCACACACGAAAAATACTATGCCCACGCCGCCTCATGCCATCGGTTTTACACTCGATCCGCTCGATCGCGTATCGGAGAAGCGCGACGATGAAACCTACGTCGCCGGCCTGCGCGACGATCCCGCCACGCGCTTTCTGCTGTTCGTGAACAACGTGCCGCTGTTCAAGCGCGCGAACGGTCACGATCCGCTTTTCGTCGCCCAGGAAATCGCGGCGCTCGGCGCGCCCGCGCAGACGGTTCTTCTCGGCCGCGACGCCGACCGCCGCGCGCTGTTCGCCCATTCCTTCGATGCAGAAACGCCGAGCCTCGCCGATGTCGAAGCGGTCGAACTGCGCCCCATCGCGATGCAGGGTCTCGTGTCGCCGCCGCTCGTCAGCGCGCTCGGCGAAGCGCGATCGATGCTCGACTGGCATCGCCGGCATCGCTTCTGCGCGAACTGCGGCCATCCGACCGATTCGGCGGGCGCGGGCTGGCGGCGCATCTGTCCGAACTGCAAGGCGCAGCATTTTCCGCGTGTCGACCCCGTGGTCATCATGCTCGTCACGGAGGGCGAACGCTGCCTGCTCGGGCGTCAGCCGCAATTTCTGCCGGGGATGTATTCGTCGCTTGCGGGCTTCGTCGAGCCGGGCGAGACTTTCGAGCACGCGGTGTATCGCGAAGTGCTGGAGGAAGCGGGCATCCGCTGCACGGACGTGCGCTATTTCGCGTCGCAGCCGTGGCCGTTTCCTTCATCGTTGATGATCGGATGCTTCGCGCGCGCCGTCACGACCGATATCACCATCGACAGGAACGAGCTCGAAGATGCGCGCTGGTTCACGCGCGAGGAGATCCGCGCGATGCTCGACGGCACGCACGAACAGGGACTTTCCGCGCCGAAGCCCTTCGCGATCGCGCATCATCTGCTGAAGGCGTTCGCGACGCGCGAGGTGGACTGAGTGGGCAGCTTCGCGGCGCGGCTCCGGCGATCGGTGCAGAATCCGAACCTGTGTTGCGCGGGGCGCGGCGAGAGCATTCATCAGACATCGGGTGAACGACATGAACATGAAAGGCGGCATGCATATCTGGCTGATCCGGCATGGTGAGACCGAGTGGAGCAAGTCGGGCCAGCACACCGGCACGACCGACATTCCGCTCACCGACGAAGGACGCAGACAGGCGCGGGCGCTCGCGCCGGTGCTCGCGTCGCAGTCTTTCGACTTAGTTTTGACGAGCCCGATGGGCCGCGCGATCGAAACCTGCCGGCTCGCGGGTCTGGGCGATCGCGCGACGGTGGAGTCCGAGCTTCACGAGTGGAATTACGGCATCTACGAAGGCCGCACCACGCCGGAAATCCGTGAAGAGGCGCCGGACTGGTCGGTGTGGTCATCGCCGATTCCGGAGGGCGAAAATCTCGCGGATGTCGGCAGGCGCGCGCAGGCGCTCATCGACAAGCTGCTCGCGACGAATGCGATGAACATCGCACTTTTTTCGCACGCGCATTTTTCGCGTGTGTTCGGGGCGCAGTGGGCGACGGGATCGCCGGCTCTTGGGGCGCATCTCGCGATGGATACCGCCGCGATGAGTGTGCTCGGATTTGAGCGCGACGTCCGCGCCATTGTTAAGTGGAATCTCTTGCCTTTTTGATGTTTTTTGCGATAGGTCCCGTGATCGTGTCGGCCTTTTCTTTCGCCGGATCCCGTTTTCGTGTCGGTGCATTAGGACAGGGGCAACGCCAATAGACCGACACCAACACGGGATCCGGCGAAGAACCATAAAAACCATCATCAGCAAAAAGCCCATACCAACGGTGCCTGCGAAGTTCCTGCGATCCGCCATCAAAACCCCGTCTCCCGCTCTACTTGACGTTGAGCTGAACCGATGCGATCAGTTCCGACAAACCGAGCCAGAGAATTTGCACGCCGATACAAAAGATGATGAACGCGAAAAGGCGCATGGCAATCTGCGTTCCGACGGCGCCAAGCAGGCGCTCCAAATGCCCCGCGAATCGCACGCACACATAGATGCTCGCGCACAGAACGACAAGCCCGACGCCCACGCCGGCGAGATGCACCGGCTGCAGCCCATGACGCGGCGAGCCCGTGCCGAGCGCGATGGCGACCGCGATCGCACCCGGCCCGACGGTGATCGGCAGCGTCAGCGGATAGAACGCCTTCGCACGCAGCGACGCGCCGCCGCGCGGCGTGGGCGCGGGTTCGGCGCCGTCGTCGTCATCGGGCGTCTGAAGCAGGCTCCAGCCCGCCATCGCGACGACGAAACCGCCCGCCACGCGCAACACCGGAATCGAGATCCCGAAAAACGTCAGCACATAAGCGCCGATCAAAAGCGACGCGAGCAAGATCACGAAACTGTTGATGCAGATGCGCCGCGCGAGCTCGGCGCGATCGGCGTCGCCGATATGCGGCAGCATGCTCAGCACGACGAGCGCCGTCGCGGGAGGATTGATGATCGGGAACAATCCGGCGACGATCACAAGGACCGTCTTGGCGAATTCGTTGAGCATGCGCGTCGTTGTCCGTCGTTCGTTGGCGTGCTGCAAGCCCGGACATTGTGCACGCTAAGCCGGCGCGCGTGCGCGCAATGACGGTCCGATCAGACGAACGGTGCGGTGAGAATCAGCGTGCATTCGGTGAGAAACGAGCCGATCCCGACGCCGATCAGCACGCGCGCGACGATCGTCCATACGCGCCGATCGACATTGCCCGCGCAGCGCCACGCGAGCGTGCACCACAGCAGATACAGCGCCGAGCACACGGCGAATACGCCGAGCATGCCGGGCCAGAACCAGACGGTGATCAGCAGAAATGTTTCGGGAGTGACGCCGCTCGTCCAGAGGTCGAGATAGACGAACCACCACGCGAGGTGGATCGGCACGCCCAACAGCCACCAGACTTTCCAGAAGCGTTCTTCTCCGCGCCAGGCCTTGCGCAACATGCGTCGTCGTGAGTGGAAAGAGGCACGCATTTTACTCCACGCGTTGCGCGCCCTTTCCGCGCCTTCAGGCCGACAGGCTGCGGCGTTTCGCTTCCATGCGCGTGATGAGCCGCTGCAGCACGTTCTCCGCGGCGGCCGAAAGCCGCACGAAGCGAAAGCCGACGACGTAACGCACATCGCCGCGCGGCGTCGTCACGGAGCGCGGCGACACGAGTTCGAGATCGACGGGCAAGGCCGCGCCCGGACCGAGATGAAGCACGACATCGCGGAACACGGTGCCGCGCTCCGTTTCCGCGAGACGCGGCGTGTCCATGCGCAGCGCGATGCCACCGAGCGACAGGTCGTGCACTTCGTGGCGGAACGCTTCGCCGTCGGCGAATGCACCTTTCGCGTAGAAGGGTTCGAGAACCGGCGTCGGCACGCGGAAGTATTCGCGACGCTGGAACTGATAGAGCTTCTCGGGGAACGGCACTTCGAACGCCTGACGTCCTTCGTGGGTCACGGCGCGCGCGGCGAGCGTCGTGAATTCGACGCGCACGCCGTCCGGCGCACCCTTGAAATACAACTGCCGCGCTTCGAGCAGCACACGATTGTCCGCCTCGACGCCGCCCCAGTCGAACACGATGCACGCTTCGCGCGCGTCGGTTTTCAGCAGTTGCGTAACGATCTGTCCGCGCCCGCTCGTCACGGTGAGCATGTCGCCCCGCTGCACGAGCGTTCGCAGAACGATCGATATTTCGGATGGCGTGTGTCGCGCGAAGCGCTCATGATCTTCCGCGAATTTTTCGATGTCTGTCGTTTGCGGCAACGGTTCGGCGAGCATGATGGTCCAATCTAGTTATCAGTTTGGGACAGCGAGCGACGACTACCTGCTTTGCCTTATGTTGCCCGAAAAAAAACGGCTTCAGTACATCGGTAACGACTAGATTTTCACGGCAATTCAGCGTTTTGCAGAGCAGCAAACCATTTGTCTTACGGATAACTTTCTAAAAAAGAGAAGGCCGGGCGCGAACACCCGGCCTTCTCGCGCTTCATGCGACACGCGTCACGCGAGCGTATCGAGTTCGCTTGCGAGCGCGCGGCGTCGGATCGGCGCGAGCGCAGCGCCCATGCGTTCGCCCTGCGCCTCGCTGATGAGGCTCATCAGGATTTCGCCGAAGCGCGGTTCGTCCACGCCCGAGATGATGTACTGCCACCGATACGCATCGACCAGTCCCGCATGCACGCGCGCCTCTTCGTCGGCGGAAAGCGCGCGGTCGAGTTGCGATACGAAGTAATGCGCGTCGGCGGCGGCTTGCGCCTGCATCATCCCGTCGATGGCCGCGACTAGCTCGATCAGATCGCCGATCGCGGCATCGCGCGCGTCGTCGTCGAGCCGCGCGTCTTCGCGCATCCACTCGAGTTCGTCGATGATCGCGTGCTGCGACTCCTCCTTCCAGTGGAACAGGAAGATGTCCTTGAATAGCGGCGACAAGCTCGCGTCGCTTTCCATGCTCTGCCGGTAATGCACCTGCGTGACGATTTCGACGCAACACGTCAGCGCGAGAATCGACCACGTCGATTTGCCGAGCACGAACGCGGCAACCTCGTCGGCCTGCGCGATGAAGCGATAGCCCGGCGGCAGCGTTTGCGCGGCGAGCGCTTCCACGCGGCGAAACAATTCCTGATGCTTCAGCTCTTCGTCGGTGAACCGCACGATCGCTTCGAGCGCGGTCTGATCGCCGAGCGCATGATCGCGGCCGACCTCGAGCATCTTCGCGCCGACGAAACGCTCGATCATGCCGAACATGTTGGCGTACGTGCGGCCCTGAACCTGCGACATCAGACGGCGCTCGCGCGCGTCGAGGAACGGCAGACGATGCACTTCGGATAGTCCGTCGGGCATGAACTTGTGCGCGGGATCGAAATGACGGCCGCGCAATACGTCGCGATCGATATCCCAGCGGATGCGGCGGGACACTTCGATGCACTTCGCATAACGTTGCTGCGGGGTGATTTTCCTGGATTGAGACTCGTGCTGAACGGCTTCCATGTGCGAACTCCGGAACGACTCTGCGTCGATGACTCTGATGAATGCGCGCCCTGCAATCCGCGCGCTGCGTCGAACAGGTCTGCGTAGGGTCGTGCGCCGCGTCACCGTTCTGCGAATCATTCTCTGCAACGGCCCGCTCTCGCACATGAGGCGCATGTCCCGGCTGGGCACCGGGACACGGCATTTGGCGGCAATGAAGGGGGACGCAGGTCCCGAAGCGCTCAGGCGGCGGGCGCGTCGAAGCCCGCGCGGCGCGCGAGCACGATGGCCTGCGCGCGGTTTTCGACTTCGAGCTTCGCGAAAATGCTGGTGATGTGATTGCGCACGGTCTTCTCGCTCAACGCGAGTCGCGCGGCGATCTGCGCGTTGTCGCGCCCGCCCGCGAGCAATTCGACGATATCGCGCTCACGCGGCGTCAGCGCGGAGAACGCCGGATCGCTCACGTTCGATGACGGCAGAAACCCCCGCACTTCCTCGCGCCAGCGTTGCCACGCAGGCTCGGATTCGAGCGTGATGTGATTTTCGCTATCGAGCGGCACGAAGCGCGCGCCGGCAATCTGCCCGGCGAGCAGGCGGCTTTCGTCGAACGGCACGCGCGCATCGCCGCTCGCGTGCAGCACGAGCGTCGGACATTGCACGCGCGGCAGCAGCGCCACCACGTCGATCTCGTTGAACACGCGCATGATGCGCGCGGCGTTGCGCGGCGTGGTCGTCAGACGTTCGAGTTCGTTGAACCAGTGATGCTGCTCCGGCGTGCCGCCGGGAATGAACTGCGTCGTGAAGAACTGGCGAAACGCCGGATTCTGCTTGCCCCAACCGAGTTCGGCGAGCTTCACGAGCATTTCGGCTTCCTCGTGCAACGCCGGATCGCACGAGCGTTTCAAACGGCCGCGCGCGTAGCCGCCATGCAGCACGAGATGCGTGACCCGCTCCGGATGCGCGACCGCATACGCGATGGCAATCGACGCGCCCTGCGAAATTCCCAGCAGCGGAAAGCGTTCGAGGCCGCTCGCATCGGCGACGGTTTCGAGATCGCGCAGCCAGGCGTCGAAGGAAATTTCGCCGACGTCGCGATCGGAGAGACCGCAGCCGCGCTGATCGTAGCGAATCAGCGTGTGACGGCCGCACAGTTCGAGCATCAGATGGTTCCAGACCGGGCTCGTGAAATCGAGCTCCAGATGACTGAGCCAGTTCGCCGCCTTGATGAGCGGCGGGCCGGAGCCGCACGTCGCGTACGCGATGCGCACGCCGTCGCTCGCCGTGCAAAGGCGGATATGCTGCCGAGGCGTGGACGGGCGCGGCATCATCGGAACGATGTGTAAGTAGGGACTACCTAAAAAATCGATGCACGCGCGGCGGCTCGCGCGATCGCTCATGCTTGCGCGTAAAGCTTTGGAAAGTCAAGGAATAGACAGTCAGGGACGGCGCGCGCCGCGCATCTGGCTCGTCAGGTCGCCGTGATGCATGATGAGCGCGCGCAGCGACGGCCACATATGCATGTAATGCACCATGAAGCTGTCGCGCGACTGAAGCTGATACGGCGTGTTGATGGTCGCGCAATCGAGCAGATGGCACGAGTCGGCAAGGCCATGCCGTGCGAGCACCTTGATGAACACGTCCTGGTCGCCGCCGCTCGCATAGGTCGACGATTTATCCGCGATCGCGCCGATGCTCTGCTCGATTTCCGTCAGCACGTCGAGGTTTTGCGGCGTGTTGCGAAAACCCATGATGCCCGAGTTGAACTGCCAGCTTACGTCCGTCGCGAGCACGCGATCCCGCTTCTCGCATAGCGGTTCGAGCCGCCGGCTCTGATCGGCGACGAGCACGTCGGCATCGATCCAGAAGACCCATTCGTGTTCCGGCAAATGGCGCAGCAACACCCAGGGCTTGATCCAGTTGCCGCTCGCGCCCGCGCCCGCTTCGGCCGGCACGTCGCGATAGAGATGCAGCGCGTAGCCGTGACGCTCGCAATAGCGGCGCACGTTGCGCTCGGCGATCGCGCCGTATTCGCGGATATTCGGCGTATGAAGCATCGCGAGCGCGATGGACGCGCTTCGGTTCGACGCTTCGTAGCGTGTTTCATCGGCTTCCGGCTGCGGCAAGGCGAGATACGGCAGGCCGCGCGCCTGACACTCGTTGATGTGCTCCGCGAACAGATCGCGCAAGTCGGCGAAGACCGGCTGATTCTTCGGCGCATCGGGCATATCGGCGAGCGCAAGAGAGAACGCGGGCCATTCCGCCCATATCGGCGACACGTTCAGCGCCGCGAGCACAACGGGATGATGGCCTTCGATCGCCTCAGTGAACGGCCGAGGTCCTAGCGCACTCAGCAGCTGCGCTTCGCTCGCGAGCGCCCTGCCGAACCTGGCGCCCTCGCAGATGCGTTGAACCCGCTCGCGCGCGGCCGCCGTGTTGCGCCAAAGCTGAAACGCCGCCATGACGTCGCCGGGGTCATCGTCACGATACGAGACGATCCAATCGCGGTTTTCCCCGCGCATGAGCGTCTCGCACGGAATGTCGCGTAACAGCAGGCAATCCTGCGTGATCAGCAACACGAGATCGCCCTCGGCACACGCGCGCAGCTTGCGCAACAACACCTGATACTTCAACAGCATCCGCAGATGTGCCCAGCCGATCGCGGCCGTATCGACATACTCGTGCGGATAAGCAAGACGCGCGCAATAGCGGCGATGATTTTCGAACGACGCGCGCGCGGTGTCGTCGGCAAAAAAACTGATGACGTGAGTCGTCATGGCGATGCTCCAAAATGCCGGGTGTCGGGGATTTTGGTCCCGTCATCGGCGCGCGGGCAAGCGCAAGGACACTTTGTTTCGTCGTCGATTGTGACGGCTGCGAACGTTTCGCTCAGCGCTTCGCGCGCAGCGGCAGCGTCGCGATGAACTGATCGACCGCCGCGAAAAGCGCCGCACGCCGCACGCCGTCCTGCGCCTGAATCGACAGACCCGCGAACAATGTCATGCACAGCGCGGCGAGCGCCTGAACATCGGTGCGCGCGTCGAGCTCGCCATTTTCGACGCCCTGCGCGAGCCGCGCCGCGACGATCGACGCGACCTTGCGCCGGCGCTTCTGCATCTCGGCGCGCAATTGCGCGTGCTCGCCGCCGACGGACATCGCGCCCAGAAAGATCATGCAGCCACGCGGAGTCTTCCTGCCGGTGAACAATTCGACGCTCGCGCGGAACATCGCGCGCAGGCCGTCGCGCACGGATTCGTGCGCCTGCAACTGCCTGAGCGCCGCGCCGCCTTCGGCTTCCGTGTACAGCTCGACCGCCTCCCGATACAGATCTTCCTTGCTGCCGAACGCGGCATAGAGGCTCGGCGAATTGATGCCCATTGCTTCGACGAGATCGGCCATCGAACAGGTGTCGTAGCCTTTCGCCCAGAACAGTTCCATCGCGTTTCGCAACGCCGCTTCGCGGTCGAATGCGCGCGGCCGGCCGCGCGCCCTGTGCTGCGTCTCGTGCATTTCCGACGACATGTCTCACTCCTTTTCGATGCCGGCGATTAGTGCGTCCATCGAAATTCTGAATTATGTGTCGATCGTAACAAAATAACTGGACGCTGTCGCGCGCCGATGCTTAAATATCTGTATCGATCGTCACATAAACATCGGAACCATCTCAGGAGTGTCGCCATGAAATCGACTTTGTCCGCGCTCGCAGCCGCTTTGCTGCTGGCAAGCCCGCTGGTGTCGTTTGCGCAAGCCACGGAAACGGCTGCATCGCCTGCGCCGTATTCGGTGTTCGTCGATCAACCCACCGGCTTCACGTTCGTGAAAATGCCGTCGGGCTGGAAGTTCGTCGGCGCGGTCTCGCAGGAAGAGGCGCAGCATGTGCCGGCGAACGTGTTGACGTCGGTGTTGCCCGCGGATTCCGCGCGCAAGATCGACACGGCGTCAGTCAGATAGGCGTTGGGCTGGAAACCGCATCGATTTCGATATCGAGCAAAGCCGAGCTCATCGACTTGCCGTGCGCGTCGAGCGCGAGCGAACGCGTGACGCCGCCGCCGAGCGCATCGCGCAAAACGAAATTGAACGCGTGCAAGAGCGGCAGTTCGTAACGCACGACATCGCCCTTCACGACATCGGCGAGATGCGCTTTCACGCGCTCGGGCGTCAGTTGCGCGCGCAGATGCGCGTAGTGCTTCGCGTCGAAGCAGATCACCGACACGTTCGACGTGTTGCCTTTGTCGCCGGTGCGGCCGTGCGCCAGTTCACGCAGTTTCATCGCTTGCCTCCACGAATTCGAAAAGGGGCTTCACGTGTTCGCGCGCGAGCAGCACGGACTGCACCGCGATGACTTCCCGCGTCGCCTTCGTCACGCCGCCGCCGCCCGCCGGGCCGTTGGTATAGAGCGTTTCGATCTCGTTGCCGATGCGCGCCGCCTCCTTCGCGCTCGACGTGCGTCCCGCGACGCGCACGCGCACTTCATACGGCTCTTCGGCGTTCGATGCGAGCGCGTCGCCGTAAAGCGAATTGACGCCGATGAGGTCGAAGCGCAGTTCGCTCGTATCGATGCACATGATCGACAGCCGTTCGCGCGCGATATCGAGCGCGAGCCGCGCGCGTGCGACCGCGCCCGGACCGCCGTAGGAAATCTGACCTTCGCCGATATAGCCATCGACATAGGCGACCGATGTCTTCAGCGTATCCGTGCGCGCGTGGCCGCGTCCGCCGGTCACGCGCACGCGGTCGCGCGCTTCCTGCGCGACGCGAACTTGCGTGAAATCCGCGACGACGTCCGGCTGAAAATAACGCGCCGGATCGTGAATCTCATAGAGCAGTTGTTCCTTGCACGTCGCTTCGGTCACGCAGCCGCCTGCGTGCGGCACCTTCGTCACGATGACAGAACCATCCGCGCTCACTTCGCCGATCGGGAAGCCGAGACGCGCGAGATCGTTCACGTCCTTGTAACCGGGATCGGCAAAATAGCCGCCCGTCACCTGACCCGCGCATTCGAGCAAATGACCGACGACGGTCGCCTGTCCGAGCGTCGTCCAGTCGTCCATCTTCCAGCCGAATTCGTGGATGAGCGGCGCGGTGAATAGCGACGGATCCGCCACGCGGCCGGTCAGCACGATGTCCGCGCCCGCCGCGAGCGCAGCGACGATCGGCGCCGCGCCGAGATACGCATTCGCCGACACGATGCGGTCCGCGTACGCGCTCACATCGTCGCCGGATTCCTCGAAGCGCAGACGCGAACGCAAAACGACATCGAGCACGTCGTCGCCGGTGACGGCTGCGATTTTCAATCCGTCAAGGCCGAGCTCGCGCGCGATCCTCGCGGTCTTCTTCGCCGCCGCACGCGGATTCGCCGCGCCCATGTTCGAGATGATCCGCACGCCATTTTTCGCCGCGACGGGCAGCACGGCGCGCATGCGCGTTTCGAGCAACGGGTCGTAACCGAGTTCGGGATCGTTGCGGCGCGACTGCTGCGCGATCGCGATCGTGCGTTCGGCAAGGCATTCGAACACGAGATAGTCGAGCGCGCCGTGCTCCGCGAGTTCGACGGCAGGCTCGATGCGATCGCCCGAATAACCCGCGCCCGCGCCGATTCTGATGATGTCTTTCATGGTGCTTTTCCTTTACAGCGGGAACACGCCCAGCACGACGCACGCGATCGTCATGACGACCGACGCGCCGAACAGCAGCGGGAACGTGAACTTCTGATGATCCGCGAGATCGATGCCGCACAAGCCAACGACGAGAAACGTCGCGGGCGTGAGCGGGCTCACGGGAAAGCCGGTCGTCATCTGCCCGAGGAGCGCCGCCTGGCCGACATGCACCGCCGGCACGCCGAGTTGCGACGCCACTTCGGCGATCACCGGCAACACGCCGAAATAGAACGAATCGGGATCGAAAAGCATCGAGAGCGGCATCGACAGCAGGCCGAGCACGACCGGAATGTGGCCGGCAAAAGCGGGCGGCACGAAACCGACCGCCGCCTGCGCCATCGCCTTCAACATGCCGCTGCCTTGCATGATGCCGGTGAACACGCCCGCCGCGAGCAGAATGCCGGCCATCATCAACGCGGCGCGAGCGTGCGCGTCGATGCGCTTTCGCTGCATGTCGACGTTCGGGTAATTCACGATCAGCGCAATGCACAGCCCGACCATGAACATGATGGCGGGCGGAATCTTTTCGCCCATCGCGACCATCGTGCCGAGCACGACGACCGTCAGCACGATGTTGAACCAGAAATTCTTCGGGCGGCGCAGCGACTGTTCTTCGGGCGTCAGTTCGCGCTTCGGAAGCGGAATCGCGCCGTTCGCGCTCGAATAGCCGAGACGCTTTTCCTCGCGGCGGCCGAGCCACCACGCCATGCCGAACACGAACACGAGCCCGACGGCCTGCACCGGAATCAGCGGATTGAACAGCGATGAAATCGGCAGATGCAGCGACGCCGATGCGCGGATCATCGGCCCGGTCCACGGCAGAAAGTTGATGCCCGCCGCCATCGAAACGGCCGCGGCGAGCACGCGCTTGTCCATGTTCAGGCGATCGTAGAGCGGCAGCATCGCGGGAATCGTGACGAGAAAGCAGACGGCGCCCGAGCCGTCCAGATGAATCAGCAGCGCGAGCAGCGTCGTGCCCATCACGATGCGCGTCGGTTTCGTGCCGACCGCGCGCAGGATGCGATCGATGATCGGATCGAGCGTGCCCGCGTCCGTGATCGTGCCGAAGTAAAGGATCGCGAACACGAACATACCGACGACCGGCGCGAGGCTCTTCAATCCGTCGATGACGAACCTGCTCGTCGAAAGCCCGAAGCCGCCGATCAGCGACGCCACGATCGGCACGATGATGAGCGCGACGAGCGGCGACATCCGTTTGGAAAGGATCGCCCCGAGCAGGACGACGATGGTGGCGAGGCCGAGCATCGGCAGCATGAACGTGTCTCCGAATTGTCTTTTGATGCGGTCTAGAGTAAGTTCGGAGCGGCAATTACACAATTGAAACGATTTGATCGCAGCTATCACGGACCATAATGGATCTGAATCTTCGCGATATCCGCGCGCTCGTCGCCGTGGCCGAGGCGGGCAGTTTCACGCGCGCCGCCGAACGCCTGCATTTGTCGCAACCCGCGCTGACCGTGCAGATACGCCGCTTGGAGGAAGCCGTCGGCGCGCGGCTTTTCGACCGCAACAGCCGCAACGTCGCGCTGACGCCGACCGGACGCGAACTGCTGCCGCTCCTGCGCAAGTCGTTGCGCGACATGGAGAACGTGCTGCGCGATGCCCGCGCGATGGGCATCGGCGAAAGCGGCACGATCCGCATCGCGTGCCTGCCGACGTTCGCGGCGAGCGTGTTGCCTGAGTTGATCATCGGCATGAAGCGCGAGGTGCCGCGCGTCGCATTTCAGATTCGCGACGTCGTGGCGAGCACCGTGAATGCGCTCGTGCGCAGCGAGGAAGCCGATATCGGGCTGACCGGCGGCGATGTGGCCGATCCGTTGCTTGAAGTGCTGCATGCGGGCGTGGACCGGCTCGTCGCGGTGTGTCCGAAGGCGCATGCGCTCGCGAAGAAACGCCGCATCGCGCTCGACGAGCTCGCGCATTCGCCGCTCGTGCTCACCGCGCCAGGCACGAGCGTGCGCGCGGTCGTCGACGCCGCGCTCAGCGAGACGCGCGAAACGCTCGAGATAGCGTGCGAGCCGACTTACATGATGACCGCCGTCGCGATGGTGCGCGGCGGCCTCGGCGTGACGATCCTGCCGGAAACCGCGCGCGAGGTGCGCGCGGAACCGGGGCTCGTCGCGAAACCGATCGACCATCCGGCGTTCGTGCGGCCGATCGCCATCGTGAAGAAGCGCGGCAGGACGCTGCCGGCAGTGACGGAACGCTTCGTCGAAAGCATGCGCGAGGCGATGACATCGCCCCGCTGATACAGGCTTACTTTTCCATCGTCGCCATGTCGATCACGAAGCGATACTTCACGTCGCTCTTCAACATGCGCTCGTAAGCCTTGTTGACTTCGTCCATGCGAATCATCTCGATGTCGGACGTGATGCCGTGCTTGCCGCAGAAATCGAGCATTTCCTGCGTTTCCGCGATGCCGCCGATCAGCGAGCCCGCGAGCGAGCGGCGCTTGAAGATCATGTTCATCACCGAAGGCGACGGATGCGGATGCTCCGGCGCGCCGACGAGCGTCATGGTGCCGTCACGCTTGAGAAGCGACATGAACTGATCGAGATCGTGCGACGCGGCGACCGTGTTCAAGATGAAATCGAAGCTGTTCGCGTGCGCGGCCATCTGATCCGGATCTTTCGACACGACGACTTCATGCGCGCCCAGACGCTTCGCATCCTCGATCTTGCCCGGCGACGTGGTGAAGAGCACGACATGCGCGCCCATTGCGGCGGCGATCTTCACGCCCATGTGACCGAGACCGCCGAGACCGACGATGCCCACCTTGTGCCCCTTCTGCACGTTCCAGTGGCGCAGCGGCGAGTACGTGGTGATGCCCGCGCACAGCAACGGTGCAACGGCCGCGAGTTCGAGGTTCTCGGGGATGCTCAGCACGAACGCCTCGTCGACGACGATGTTCGTCGAATAGCCGCCGAAGGTCACGCCGCCCGACTTCTTATCCGGCGAGTTGTAGGTTTGCGTAAAGCTTTCCGGGCTCTCGCAATATTGTTCGAGTCCTTCCTTGCACGCATTGCAGACGCGGCATGAATCGACCATGCAGCCGACGCCCGCCAGTTGCCCGACCTTGAACTTCGACACGTCGGAACCGACTGCCGCGACGCGACCGACGATCTCATGGCCCGGCACGACCGGATAGTTCGTGCCGCCCCATTCGTTGCGCGCCATATGCAGGTCGGAATGACAGACGCCGCAGAACAGAATGTCGATGCGGACATCGTTCGGACCGACATCGCGGCGTTGAATTTCGAGCGGACCGAGCGGCTTGTCGGCTGCGGATGCTGCATAGGAATACGCTTTCAGCATGGTTTGCTTCCCTCTTTGATTTGCATCTGTGAACAGGACCGGCGCTTGCTCCTGCCGGAGAAGCGCGGCTATTGAATCAGACGTGCTGGATGGTCTTTGTGTGCGGCAGCGAACGTTCGCCATCATGCTCCGCCACGCGTTGCGAGCGACTTGCCGATCGCGCCGGTAGTTAGGCGGAGACGCGCAACGTCAGTACTGTATGCCTATCGGGGATTATCTGCCGAAACGACCGCGCGCCAGGCGCGTCGCCGGAGAATTTGACAATCGGCGCCGTGAGGATCGACCTCGCGGCGGAAGCATTTCGAGAGACCAGAACGATGAAAGCGAAAGCCATTACGGCCAGCATCGGCATGCCGGCCGGCGCGGTCAGCGCCGAGTTTCATATCGATACGGGGCGGCTCAGGATCTTCGAGCGCGGCATGCTGCGCGTCGAATTGTTTCCGCCGCAATCGTGGTTCACGGTGGCGTCGGTGGCGGGAAACAGCCGCTGGGGCACGCGGCCGCTGGAAGCGGATATGCGTCTCGTCGTCGAGAGCTTTATCCTGCAGCGCTTCGGCATGAAGGCGTATCGGGGCGAGACTTCCAGCGCGCAACGCGTATTCGATTCGCGATCCGAATCTTTAGCGGATCATCTCTGACTGCGCGCGGGCGGCTGATAGCCCGGAACCTGATGCAGCGCGCAATCGCACGCTGCGGAGAGCGCCGCCAGCCGCTCGATGTTCTCGCGCAAGTCGGCCTGCGTGCGCGCAATCGTTTCACGCAGCGCTTCGACCCGCGGCATGATCTGTTCCGCGATCACGCTGCTTTCTTCTTTCTTCCCGAGCCACGCTTCGGCGTCTTCGCGCGCTTCGCGCAGTTCCATCACCGAGACTTCGGTCTGTGCCTGAAGACGCGCATAGGTTTGCGCGAGTTCGCCGAGCCCCATCGATTCCATGCGTTCGACGAAATCGCGCGTCGAATGCATTGCGAGTTCACCGGCGTCGTAAGCCACGAACTGGGCATCGTCGATTGAAAGCGAGATGCGGCCTTCGGGCGTGGCGAATTCGAGCTTGATCGGCATGATGCGTGGATGTCTGTAATCGAAGAAGTGACCGGATTCTAGAAAGCCGCGCATAAAGCGACATTCAGAACAAGATGAAAGCCATATCGCGCGCGTGAAATGGAGCATTAACGTCATTGCGATTCGTTCGAGCGCGCGAAACGATGCACGGCGATTAATTCGAATTCCGCCACATTTGGCGCGATGGAAATTTATCGACAGTTGCAAAACCCGCCCTCGACGCCGTGCGATTTTCAACTTGAAAAGATGCATTTCTTAAACCAACAATGGATCCATCTTTCGCGCTGGCCACCCCACTTCGCCAACCGAGATCTGACGCGCCCCATGGATGAGAAAGACGAAATACGCAAATCCGAAGAGTTGCGCAGCTTTCTGTTTCTGACCGTCGTCATGGTTCCCGTGCTCACGGTCATGATCATCGCCACTTACGGATTCGCGGTCTGGTTCTATCAGATGCTGATCGGCGGACCGCCACATCATTAACGAGCGTCGCGACTATTTGAATTAAATGGAGCTCAAACCCGTCGATATCAACGATCGTTACGCCGACAAGACCGACGAGTCTTGCGAGTTTCACATAGCCGGCGTCGTTGTATTCGGCCGTATAGAAGCGCTGCAACGAATTACGCGCGCGCTCGCGGCTTTGCCTGGCGCGCAAGTTCACGGATCGAGCGCCGACGGCAAGATCGTTCTCACGCTCGAAAGCGATCGCTCCGCTTGCGTCGCCGAACAATTGCAGGCGGTGCAATCCATTCCCGATGTCATCAGCACCGCGCTCGTCTATCAGCATCACGAAGCCGCCGATCCGCTCACCGAGGACATCGACGATGAAACTGACTCGTCGCGCGTTCATTAAGCAGACGGCCGCCACCACGGCGGCCGCATCCGCGGGCATCACGCTGCCCGACATGCACGCCGTCGCGCAGAGCGACGACATCGCCTGGTCGAAAGCGCCCTGCCGCTTCTGCGGAACGGGATGCGGCGTGCTCGTCGGCGTGAAGGGCAATCAGGTCGTCGCGACACAGGCCGACCCGCAGGCGGAAGTCAACCGCGGACTCAACTGCGTGAAGGGCTACTTCCTCTCGAAGATCATGTACGGCCAGGACCGTCTGACGACGCCGCTCATGCGGATGAAAGACGGCAAATACGACAAGAACGGCGAATTCCTGCCCGTGTCGTGGGATGTCGCGTTCAACGTGATGGCCGAGCAGTTCAAGCGCGTGCTGAAGGAGAAAGGGCCGACGGCCGTCGGCATGTTCGGTTCGGGGCAATGGACCGTCTGGGAAGGCTACGCAGGCGTCAAGCTGATGAAGGCGGGATTTCGCAGCAACAATATCGATCCGAACGCGCGGCATTGCATGGCATCGGCCGTGACGGGCTTCATGCGGACCTTCGGCATGGACGAGCCGATGGGCTGCTACGACGACATCGAAGCCACCGACGCCTTCGTGCTGTGGGGCTCCAATATGGCCGAGATGCATCCGGTGCTGTGGTCGCGCGTGACGGCGCGGCGGCTTTCGAATCAGGACGTGCGCGTCGTCACGCTGTCGACGTTCGAGCATCGTTCGTTCGATCTCGCCGATCAAACCATCGTCTTCACGCCGCAATCCGATCTCGCGATCATGAATTACATCGCGAACTACATCATCAAGAACGGCAAGGTGAACCGCGATTTCGTCGACAAGCACACGAACTTCAAGAAGGGCAACGCGGACATCGGTTACGGGCTGCGGCCCGACCATCCGCTGCAAAAGGCGGCGAAGAACGCGGGCGATCCGAACGGCTCGCAGCCGATCACCTTCGACGAATTCGCGCAGTTCGTCTCGCGCTACGACGCTGCCTACGTGACGAAAATTTCCGGCGTGCCGAAGAACAAGCTCGACCAGCTCGCGCAGTTGTACGCGGACCCGAAGACGAAAGTCGTGTCCTTCTGGACGATGGGCTTCAATCAGCACACGCGCGGAACCTGGGCCAACAACATGGTCTACAACCTGCATCTGCTGACGGGAAAGATATCGACGCCGGGCAACAGCCCGTTCTCGCTGACGGGCCAGCCGTCCGCGTGCGGCACGGCGCGCGAAGTCGGCACGTTTTCGCATCGGCTGCCCGCCGATATGGTCGTGACCAACCCGAAGCATCGCGAGGAAGCGGAGCATATCTGGAAGCTGCCCGCGGGCACCATCCCCGACAAGCCGGGCTTTCATGCCGTGCTGCAAAACCGCATGCTCAAGGACGGCAAGATCAACGCTTATTGGGTGATGGTCAACAACAACATGCAGGCTGCCGCGAATATCAACAACGAAGCGCTGCCGGGGTATCGCAAGGATTCGAATTTCGTCGTCGTGTCGGATGTGTATCCGACGGTCACGGCCGTCGCCGCCGATCTGATCCTGCCATCCGCGATGTGGGTCGAGAAGGAAGGCGCCTACGGCAACGCGGAACGGCGCACGCAGTTCTGGCATCAGCTCGTACAGGCGCCAGGCGGCGCGCATTCGGATCTCTGGCAGATCGTGGAATTCTCCAAGCGCTTTAAGGTCGAGGAAGTCTGGCCCGCCGAACTGCTCGCGAAAAAGCCCGAATACAAGGGCAAGACGCTCTACGACATCCTGTATCGCAACGGCCAGGTCGACAAGTTTCCCGCTTCGCAAGTCGATTCGAAATATCGCAACAACGAGGCTGCGGCGTTCGGCTTCTATATCCAGAAAGGTTTGTTCGAGGAATACGCGAGCTTCGGACGCGGCCACGGCCACGATCTCGCGCCGTTCGACATGTATCACCAGGCGCGCGGCATCCGCTGGCCGGTCGTCGATGGCAAGGAAACACGCTGGCGTTACAAGGAAGGCTCCGATCCGTATGTGAAGGCCGGCGCCGACTGGCAGTTCTACGGCAATCCGGACGGCCGCGCGGTGATCTACGCGCTGCCTTACGAGCCGCCCGCCGAATCGCCGGACAAGGACTATCCGTTCTGGCTCGCGACGGGCCGCGTGCTGGAGCACTGGCATTCGGGATCGATGACGCGCCGCGTGCCCGAGCTGTATCGCGCGTTTCCGAACGCGGTGTGCTTCATGCATCCCGACGACGCCAAAGCGCTTGGCCTGCGACGCGGCGTCGAGGTGCGCGTGATATCGCGGCGCGGCGAGATGCGTACGCGCGTCGAGACGCGCGGCCGCGACAAGCCGCCGCGCGGGCTCGTCTTCGTGCCGTGGTTCGATTCAAGCCAGCTCATCAACAAGGTGACGCTCGACTCCACCGATCCGATCTCGTTTCAGACCGACTACAAGAAGTGCGCGGTCAAGATCGTGCGGGTCTAGGGTCCGGGAGCCGACGCCATGCGTACGTTGACAGCCATCGTCATTGCATCGCTTCTTGCGCTGGCCGTGCTCGCGATCGCGCAGCCCACGGTGCCCAGTCTGCCGTTCCACGATTCGCTGCGCGGCACGGCGCCGCTCGATGAGGAACCGAAAGCCCCGCTCATCGCGCCGACCGAAAACAAGGACGTGATACGCGGACTCAACTACGCACAGCAGCCGCCGACGATCCCGCACAAGATCGACAACTATCAGCTCGACAAGAACGCCAACCGCTGTCTCGGGTGTCACGCGCGCAGCCGCGCCGAGGAAAGCGGCGCGGTGCCGGTGGCGGTGTCGCATTACATGGATCGCGAGGGCGGCGTGTCCGGGCATCTGTCGCCGCGACGCTACTTCTGCACGCAATGCCACGTCCCGCAGGCCGATACGAAACCGCTCGTCGGCAATACGTTCGTCGCCGTCGAAGACGTCAGGCAGCAGCCGGACAAAACCAAGAAGCGATAGACGATAAACAAGCGACCATCATGTGGGCACTGATCAAGCGCTACTGGAATCACCATTCGCCGGCCGAGCCTCTATTACAGCCTCGGCTTTCTGACGCTGGGCGGCTTCGTCGCCGGCGTGGTGTTCTGGGGCGCCTTCAACACGGCGATGGAGCTGACCAACACCGAAGTCTTCTGCACCGGCTGTCACGAGATGCGCGACAACACCTACGCCGAACTGAAGAACACGATCCACTTCAGCAACCGCACGGGCGTGCACGCGAAGTGCTCGGACTGCCATGTTCCCCACAACTGGACCGACAAGATCGCCCGAAAGATGCAGGCGTCGAAGGAAGTGTGGGCGAAGATTTTCGGCGCGGTGAACACGCGCGAGAAGTTCCTCGACAAGCGGCTCGAACTGGCCGAGCACGAATGGGCGCGCTTCAAGGCGAACGACTCGCTCGAATGCCGCAATTGCCACTCGTTCCAGTACATGGACTTCACGCGGCAAAGCCCGCGCGCGCAGCAGGCGCATCAGCGCTTTCTGGAGACTGGCGAGAAGACGTGCATCGATTGCCACAAGGGCATCGCGCATGAACTGCCGAACATGGCGAAGGCGCAAGAAATCGACGACAGAAGGAAGCAGTAAACAACGCCAAGAGAGGAAACATTCATGCTCAGCGCCCGGCAACTCGACGTGATGCGCGGCAGCCGCACGATCGTCGCCGGCGTGAATCTGTGCGTCGATGGCGGCGCGGCGTTGCTCATCCACGGCGCGAACGGCAGCGGCAAGAGCTCGTTGATCGCCGCGCTCGCGGGTCTGTTGCCGCCCGCCGCGGGGAAGGTGTCGTGGCGCGGCGTGAACGTGCGCGACGATCCGGCGCGCTTCAGACGCGACCTCGCGTATCTCGGCCACGCCGACGGCTTCAACGGCGAACTGACGGTCGCGGAAAACCTGCGCTTCGCGGCGTTGCTCGGCGCGAACGCCTTGCACGCGAACGAGCGCGACGTGCTCGAGCGCGCCGGTTTGCAGCCGCTGATGCACGCGCGCCTGAACCGGCTGTCGGAAGGTCAGCGGCGGCGCGTGGCGCTCGCACGGCTCGTGCTCGCGGCCAAGCCGCTGTGGCTGCTCGACGAACCCACCGAAGCCGTCGATGACGCGGGCGCGCTCTGGTTCGCCGCATGCATCGACGATCATCTGCGCGAAGGCGGCGCGCTCGTCGCGACGACGCATCGCCCGCTTGCCGTCGATGCCGCGCGCGCACGTCATCTGCATCTCGAACGGAGCGCGGCATGATCGCGCTGACGCTTCGGGTGATCCGGCGCGAGCTGCTCTTGAACTGGCGCTCGCGCACCGTGACGCTTTCCGTGCTGCTCTTCTTCGTGCTGGCGTCGAGTCTGTTTCCGCTCGGCGTCGGTCCCGATCCGAAGCTGCTGCACGCAATCGCGCCGGGCGTGCTGTGGGTCACGGCGCTGTTCGCGGCGCTGCTTTCGGCTGGCCAGCTCTTCAGCAACGATTTCGCGAGTGGCGCGCTCGAACAGATGCTGCTTTCGCCGCAGCCGCTCGCGGGCATCGTGCTCGGCAAGATCGCCGCGCACTGGATCACGACCGGTCTCGCGCTCGTCGTGCTCGCGCCCGTCGTCGCGCTCGAATACGGGCTCGATGCGCGCACGATCCTCATGCTGATGGCGTCGCTCCTGATCGGCACGCCGCTGCTTTCGCTGATCGGTTCGATGGGCGCGGCGCTCACGCTCGGCGTTCGCGGCGGCAGCGTCGTGCTCGCATTGCTGATTCTGCCGCTCTACGTGCCGGTGCTCGTATTCGGCGTCGGCGCGGCCGATCCCGCCGCGAGCGCCGCATGGGCGAACGCGAATTTCTCGCTGCTCGCGGCGGCGTTGTGCATCGCGCTATGGCTGTGTCCGTTCGCGAGCGCGGCGGCCCTGCGCATATCGATGGAATAGCGCCTATGAACTGGTTCCGCTACGCGTCCGCCCGCAACTTCGAACGCTTCGCCGCGCGCGCGACGCCGTGGTTCGCGTTCGCGTCGGTCGTGTTCATCGCGATGGGACTCGTGATCGGCCTCGGCGTCGCGCCCGCCGATGCGCTGCAACGCGACATCTACCGCATCATGTTCGTGCATGTGCCCGCCGCGTGGATGTCGATGCTCATCTACTTCGTGATGGCCGCGTACAGCGCGCTGCATCTCGCGATGAACGCGCGCCTTTCCGCGATGATGGCCCGCGCGCTCGCCCCGACCGGCGCGTCGTTCACGGCGATCGCGCTGATTTCGGGCGCGTTGTGGGGCAAGCCGACGTGGGGCACATGGTGGGTCTGGGACGCGCGGCTCACGTCGGAGTTGATCCTGTTCTTCCTGTACGTCGGCTATCTCGCGCTGCACGCGGCCATCGACGGCACCCGCCGCGCCGATCGCGCGTGCTCGGTGCTCGCGCTGATCGGCGTCGTGAATGTCCCGATCATCTATTTTTCCGTGCAATGGTGGTACACGCTGCATCAAGGACCGTCGCTCGGATTCGGCAGCGGCGTCGCGATGAAAACGTCGATGGCTCGGGGCATCGTCCTGATGACGGCGGGATTCTGGTCGTATGCGATCGCCGTGGCGTTGGCGCGCGCGCGCGTCATCCTGCGCGCGGCCGAACGCGTGCGCGCGAGCGACGAGCGTCCGTCGCGAATCGAGGAGCGTGCCGCATGAACACGCTCGCATCCGTCCCGACGATGCTCGCCGCGAATCCGCTGCTTTGCGCCGCGTTCGCGATCACTTTTCTGCTGATGGGCGCGGAGGCGTGGCTCGTCCACCGCGCGCTGCGCCGATGAAAGCGCGCCATCGCCGCTTCGCGTTCATCGCGCTCGGCCTCGCGAGCGCCGCGCTCGCGTGCGCGTTCGTGCTCAACGCGTTCCGCGCCAACGTGATGTTCTTCGTCAGCCCGAGCGAGATCGCGTCGCACGAGGAAACGCGCACGCAGCGCTTCCGGCTCGGCGGACTCGTCGAACGCGGATCGCTCTTGAAGCACGCCGACAGCCGCACGGTGAGCTTCGTCGTCACGGACGGGCGCGCGTCGATTCCTGTCGTCTACACGGCCGCGCTGCCCGATCTCTTTCGCGAAGGCAGCGGCGTCGTCGCGCAAGGCACGCTCGGCGCCGACGGACGTTTTCACGCCGACGAAGTCCTGGCCAAGCACGACGAAAAGTACACGCCGCCGCCACTCGAACGCGCGCTGCGTGAAGCGCGCGCATCGGCGGACGGGAACGCGGGAGCGCGCCGATGATCCCCGAGATCGGCCATTTCGCGCTCATCCTCGCGATGCTGCTCGCGCTCGTCGCGGGCATCGTGCCGATGCTCGGCGCGCGACTTGCCATCGAAGGATGGATGCGCGTCGCCGCGCCCGCCGCGTGCGGGCAATTCGGCTTCGTCGCGATCGCGTTCGGCTGTCTCGCGGCGTCGTTTCTCGACGACGATTTTTCCGTGATCTACGTCGTCGGCAATTCGAACTCGGCGCTGCCGGCCATTTACCGGTTCACCGCGGTCTGGGGCGGTCACGAAGGCTCGCTGCTGCTGTGGGCGCTGCTGCTCACGCTCTGGATGAGCGCGGTCGTGTGCTTCGGCAAGCGCCTGCCGTTGCCGTTCGCGGCGCGCGTGCTCGGCGTGATGAGCTGGATCGACGCGGGCTTTCTGCTTTTCATGCTGCTGACGTCGAATCCGTTCACGCGCATCATGCCGCCCGCGATGAACGGCCGCGATCTCAATCCGCTGTTGCAGGATCCCGGCATGGTGATTCATCCGCCGCTGCTGTACATGGGCTACGTCGGCTTTTCGGTGGCGTTCGCGTTCGCCATCGCCGCGCTGCTCGATGGCAAGCTCGACGCCGCCTGGGCGCGCGCCTCGCGCGCGTGGACGCTCGCCGCGTGGATGTTCCTGACGCTCGGCATCATGCTCGGCAGCGCGTGGGCGTACTACGAACTCGGCTGGGGCGGATGGTGGTTCTGGGATCCGGTCGAAAACGCGTCGTTCATGCCGTGGCTCGTCGGCACCGCGCTGATTCATTCGCTCGCCGCGACCGCCAAGCGCGGCGCGTTTCGCGCGTGGAGCGCGCTGCTCGCGATCTGCGCGTTCTCGCTCTCGTTGCTCGGCACGTTTCTCGTGCGCTCGGGCGTCGTGACATCGGTGCACGGCTTCGCGTCCGATCCGGCGCGCGGCGTGTTCATCCTCGCGTTGCTCGCGCTGTTTTCGGGCGGCGGTCTCGCGCTGTTCGCGTGGCGCGCGCCGCGAGCCGTGTCGGCGGTCGCTTTCGAGCCCGTATCCCGCGAGGCGTTGCTGCTGTCGAACAATCTGCTGATGCTCGTCGCCGCTGCATCGGTGATGCTCGGCACGCTCTATCCGATGGTCCTCGACGCGCTCGATCTCGACAAGATTTCCGTCGGCGCGCCGTACTTCGACAGCGTGTTCGTCCCGCTGATGACACCCGCGATCTTTCTGATGGGCGTCGGGCCGCTCGCGCGCTGGAAGGCCGCGCGTCTGCCGCAGCTTGCCGTGCGGCTGCGCTGGGCCGCGCTCGTGAGCGTGGCGAGCGCGTTCGTGCCCGGCGTGTCGCGTCCGTTCGTGAGCCTCGGCTTGCTGCTCGCCGCGTGGACGTTCGCGACGATCGCGACGAGCGTGATCGAGCGCATCATCAAGGGACGGCAGCGCGTGCGGCTCGCGACCGTCGGCATGTGGCTCGCACACGCGGGCGTCGGCGTGTTCGTCGTCGGCGTGACGATGGTGAAGGGCTTTCCCGTCGAACGCGACGCGCGGCTCGCGCCCGGCGAGAGCGTCGATGCGGGCGGATATCGCTTCCGGCTCGGCGACGTGCGCGCGATCGACGGACCGAACTATCGCGCGACGCGTGCGACGATCGCGGTGACGCGCGACGGCAAAGCTATCGCGACACTGCATCCGGAGAAACGCGAATTCCTCGTCTCCAACACGCCGACGACCGAAGCCGCGATCGATCGCGGCGTGCTGCGCGATCTGTACGTCGCGCTCGATCAGCCGGCGGGCGGCGGCGCGTGGACCGTGCGCATCCAGATCAAGCCGTTCGTGCGCTGGATCTGGGGCGGCTGCGTGTTGATGGCGCTCGGCGGCCTGCTCGCGGCGGCGGATCGGCGTTACGCAAAGCTGCGCGCGCCGCAACGGGCCGCCGCCGTTGCGATTGCCGTGGAACCGCCGCGAAGCATCGGCGAGACAGGACGATGAAGCGCTTTCTGATTCCGCTCGCCGTGTTCGGTCTGCTCGTCGCGGTGCTCGCGGCCGGATTGCGCCACGATCCGCGTCGCCTGCCTTCCGCGCTCATCGGCAAACCCGCGCCGGAGTTCGATCTGCCGCGTCTCGATGCCGCGAACCGGACGATGTCGTCGCACGCGCTGCGCGGACAGGTGTGGATTCTGAACGTGTGGGCGTCGTGGTGCGAAGCGTGCCGCGATGAGCATGCCGTCCTGATGGATTTCGCGGCGAGCGGCGCGGCGCCGGTGTACGGCCTGAACTACCGCGACGAACGTGCGCCCGCGCTGCAATGGCTGAAGGCGGCGGGCAATCCGTACGTGACGTCGTTCGTCGATCGCGACGGGCGCACCGGCATCGACTATGGCGTGTACGGCGTGCCGGAGACGTTCGTGATCGATCGCGCGGGCGTCGTGCGCTATCGGCAGGCGGGACCGCTCACGCGCGCGTCGATCGATGGCGTGATTGGTCCGCTCGTCGGCAAGCTGCAAAAGGAGAACGCGCGTGATTAGGCGGCTCGCGTGGATGATCGCTGCGTGCATCGGGTGCGCTCAGGCGCAGCAATCGCCCGATGACGAACGCGCGCGCCATCTCGCGGAGCATTTCCGCTGCGTCGTGTGCCAGAACCAGAGCCTCGCCGATTCGACCGCCGATCTCGCCGCCGATCTGCGCGCGCGCATTCGCGAGCAAGTCGGGCAAGGCGCGAGCGACGAGCAGATTCAGGCGTACATGGTGCGCCGATACGGCGACTTCGTGCTGTATCGGCCGCCCGTGAAGCCCGTCACGTGGGCGCTGTGGTTCGGGCCGTTCGCCGTGCTCGCGGCGGGCGCGGTTGCGATGGCGCTGCATATCCGGCGCGCGCATCAGACCCGAAGAAAAAGGAGCATGAGCCGATGATCCCGTTCTGGCTGATCGTTGCCGCGATGCTCTTCGCCGCGCTCGCATGCGTCGTGCCGCCGCTGTTGCGCGCGCGCGTCGCGAATCAGCGAACGACGCACGCCGCGCTCGCCGGCTTGCTGGTCGCGCTCGTGCCGGCGTCCGCGCTGACGCTTTACATGCGTGTCGGCGATCCGGCGGCGCTCGCGATTCAAGCGGCGGCGGGTTCATCGGTGAGCGAACACGCGGACACGCCCCGGTCGATGGAAGCGGCCGTCAGTCTTCTGGCCGCGCGGTTGCGGCGCAATCCCGACGACGCCCAAGGCTGGACGATGCTCGCGCGTTCGTACATGGTGCTGACGCGCGCCGACGATGCCGCGCAGGCGTATCGGCGGGCGGTTGCGCTGAATCCGCGCGATGCCGAATTGCTTGCCGATTACGCCGATGCCATCGCGAGCGCGACCGGCGGCGATCTCAACGACGCGGCGCTGAAGGTCATCCACTCGGCGCTCGCGCTCGACGCGACGCAGCCGAAAGCGCTGGCGCTGGCTGCATCGGCGGCATTCGACCGGCGCGAATACACGCAAGCCATCGGATACTGGGAGCGTTTGAGGCAGGTGCCGGATCTCGCGCCGCAGATCGCGCAGCAGGCGCAGAAGAATATCGACGAAGTGCGGGCGATCGCGGACGGCACCGGTTCGGCGTCGATCGAAGTCCGCGTGCAGTTGAGCCCTGAGTTCGCGTCGCGCGTCCGTCCAACGGATACGGTCTTCGTCTACGCGCTCGCCGACGATGGCTCACGCATGCCGATCGCGGTCCAGCGCCTGAGCGCGAACCAGCTTCCTGCGACGGTTTATCTCAACGATTCAATGTCGATGACGCCGAACCGCCGCCTCTCGGATTTCGAGCGCATCGACATCGCTGCGCGCGTGTCGGCGTCCGGGAAAGCGCGGCCATCGCCCGGCGATCTGAGCGGATCGAGCGGACGGGTATCGACGAAAGATGCGGGCGTGATTGAACTGACGATCGGCGAAATCGTGCGCTGAAGTCGCGATTCAGCGCGCTTTGGCGACGGACGGTTGAATCGACTTGGCGTTGTCGGCGATTTCGAGGCCCCACTCGCCTTGCTCGTACCAGTCTTCGCCAAGCAACTCGGCCGGATGCTGCGCCCGGCTCGAACCGTTTCCGCAACGCATGGCGTCCGTCGCGCAATAGTGATCGCAGCCCCAGCAATTGCGCTCGGGATGCTTTGGGTTCAGGGGAAAGCGCTTCGACATCGTGCGGTACTCCGTGGATTGCGGCGTGCGAGCCAATCGGCATCAAGCCTAAGATCGGCCCCGTTCCGAGCCAATAGGAACGGGACGATCGGTCACGGCTCGCAGCGAAACACGATGTTTCCGCTTCTCAGCACGCCGCCGGGGACGATTTCGTCGCGCCCGTCAACAGGAGTTCGATCAGATCGCGCACGTTGCGGATCGCTGCGCCGAACGGCAGTTTTTCGCGCCCGCGGAAGAACAGTCCATTGCCGACGTCGCCCCGCAATGCCGCGGCAAGCCGCGTATCGATGCAGAAATGCCCGAATTTCTCGATGCCATCGCGCAAGCCGCACGCGCTCAGGCATTCGAGCGCCGACGGACACGTCTGTTTGCGCGCGCCGATTTTCGTTCGAATGCGTTCTTCGTTACGCAGATAGCGCATGAGCCACGGCGTCTTGACGGCGCGCGCGGGCAGGCCGGTCACGCTGATGAACTCGACGATATCGTCGGGCTCCGCCTCGACCAGCACGCGCTTGAACTCCGGATGCGCGTCGCCTTCCTCGGTGACGGCGAACGGCGTGCCGACCTGCACGCCGTTGGCGCCGGCCGTGAGCCACTTGCGCACGGCTTCATGGCTGTTGATGCCGCCCGCGACGATCACCGGCACGTCTTCGCGCTTGAGTCCGAGCGCCGCAAACGATGCATCGAGTTCCTTCAGAACGCGCTCGAAGCCGAAGCGCTCGTCGTTCATATCGGCGACGTCCGCGACGCCGAGATGGCCACCCGCGTGTCCGGGATGCTCGATCACGATGGCGTCGGGCAAGCGGCCTTTCTTCATCCATTTCTTGAGGACGAGCGTGACGCCGCGGCTATCGGAGAGAATCGGAATGAGCGCGATATCGCAACCTTGCGTGAGATCGGGCAAGTCGAGCGGCAGGCCCGCGCCCATCACGATGGCATCGGCGCCCTCTTCGCACGCCACGCGCACGTAATCGGCGTGCGCGCTCACGGCTTTCATCACGTTCACGGCGATCATGCCGCGTCCTTGCGACAACTCGCGCGCCGACTTGATCTCGCGCGCGAGCGCGATGAGGTTGGCGCGCTCGAGCGTCGGCCGCGAGTGGTCTTCGCGGCACATGGCGAGCAAGTCTTCGTGATGATGACGCAAGTCGATGCTCGCGATGGTGCCGACCGCGCCTTCTCGCGCGACGCTGCCCGCGAGCCGATGCGCGGAAATGCCGACGCCCATGCCGCCCTGCACGATCGGCAGCAGATTGCGGCCGCGAATCGTGAGCGGCGCGAAAGAATGATCGTGAGAGGTCATGGGCAAATCAGTTTGATGTGAATTCATGGTGTACAGCTTGATGTGATCCGAGCTTCGATGCAGCGCGACGACCGTTCAAACGGCTTCCGTTGCCTGCACCGCATCGTGCCCGACCGCGTAGATCGCGACCTGCACGCGGCTCGTGAGATTGAGCTTGCGCAAAATGTTGCGCACGTGGATCTTCACCGTGCTTTCCGCGAGCATCAGCGAGCGCGCGATTTCCTTGTTGCTTGCACCGTGCGACAGTTCGCGCATGATGTCGCGCTCGCGCGTAGTGAGTGGATCGGCGGCGACCGCTGGAGCGGGAACCGGCGCGGCCTTCGGTGCACGCATGCTTGCGATGAGCTTCGCCGTCATGTCGTCCGCGATGACGGGCTGGCCCCCCGCCGCCTTGCGGATCGCGCTTGCGAGCGTCTCCGTTTCGATGCTCTTGAGCAGATAGCCGCACGCGCCATCGCGCAATGCCAATGAAAGTTCGTCGAGATCTTCGGATACGGTCAGCATGACGACCGCCGTTTCCGGTACGTCCTGCACGAGCAACTTGAGCGTTTCGAGGCCGGATAGTCCGGGCATGTTGAGATCGAGCAAAATCACGTCCGGGCGAAATTGCTTGGCGCGCTTGAGACCTTCGAGCCCGTCGGACGCTTCGCCGACGACTTCGAAGTCTGACTGCCGTTGCAGGAGCGCGTGAACGCCTGAGCGAAATAACGCGTGGTCGTCGATCAACAGAATGCGGATGGTCATGACACAACTCGAAGCAACTCTCGAAGCGAGCGCGCGTGACCATATTCAGACAGCCTGACGCGCCGGGGCGGGCAAGACGAGTTCGACGCGCGCCCCGCATGCTGGCGCTCCGGTCAGCCGCAGAATTGCGCCGAGCCTTTGCGCGCGCTCGCGCATGATATGAAAGCCGATATGCGTCTCGCCAAGGACGGCCATCTCCTTTGGATCGTAGCCCTGACCATCATCTTCGACAAGGAGGCTAAAGTCACGACCATTGACGATCGTCACGAAAACGCGCTGAGCTTCCGCGTGTTTGCGAATGTTCGACAGCGCCTCCTGCAAAATGAAAAGCACTTGCAACTGCTGATCCGGCGGCAAGGGCAAGCCGCCTTCCTCCCGATAATCGAGCGATGGCGCAATGCCCGTTTGCATGCCAAAGCGTTCGACGGATTCGTTTACCGCCCGCCTCAGATCGCCGGTGCCGAGCCTGGTGCGGAAATTCATCAGGAGTTCCCGCACGTCGTCGTAGCTTTCCGCCAATCCGCCTGTAAGCATAGGCACGATCTCGCGGATTTCGTCCATGCGTTCTTCGCGCGTGGCCGCATCCAGAAGATGTACCTGCATCTTCATGAAGTTCAGGCTTTGCGCGATGCTGTCATGCAAGCCCTGCGCAACGAGATTTCGCTCCTCCGACACCGCAAGCTGCCGCGCCAATGCCGCAAGCCGTCGGTTCTTGAGCGCTGTGCCGAAGTGCGTGCCGAGTGTTTCGAGCAAGTGCGCTTCGGTTGCGGGAATAGTCCGCTCGCCGCCGAAGTGCAGCGAGAACGCGCCGAGCTTCTCGCCTTGCGAAACGATGCTGAACGCCGCGACGCTCGCGAAACCCGCGCGTTGGCATGAACGCTGCGCGCATGCGCAGGCGTCTGCGGCGAAGCAACTTTCATCCTGAAGCAGCGCGGCCGGCAATCCTTCCGAGCCGATCAGACGCACTTGACCATCTTCGGTGAAGAGACGAACCGCCGCGCCGTCGGCGTCGAATTGACGCATGAGGCGTGCAAGAAAGCCTCGGCACAGCGCATCGACGTCATTCGGCTGATTCACGAACGCCGCCATTTCATAAAGGGCCGTCAGTTCGCGGTTCTGCGCGGCCAGCTCGGCGGTCTTCGCTTCGACCCGGCCCGCAAGGTCGCGATAGAGCGTCTGCAATTCCGCGGCCATGCGATTGAAGCCCGCGGCAAGATGTCCGAACTCGTCCTGCGTTTCGACGGGCAGACGCGCATCGAACTCGCGTGCCTCGATGCGCGCAAGCCCGTCCTGCAAGCGCTGAACGGGCACGACGATCCACAAGAAGAGCAAATAGACGATCGCCGCGGTGCCGATACACGCCATCGCCGCAAGCGCCATCTGCGACGTGCGCAGCCACGCGGTCTTGCGTGCGTTCTCCCGCTCGATCAAGCCGACGAGGTCGTCGGCGCCAGTGACGAAAGTGCGCAATTGCAGCAGATAGCGCGCCACCGCCTGTGGGTCTGCGCTCGCCATGCCCTCGCGAACATCGGGTTCGAGTCGCGAATGCCACGCGTTCGCGACGTGATCGAACTGTCGGCGCACATCGACATCGTCTGGAAGGAAGAGCGGGCGCGCTGGATCGCCTTTACGCAGGCGGTCGAGCGTTGCGTTCATCTGCTCGATCTGCAGTTGCAGCAACGGCGATGGCGCCTTTTCACCCTTCAATAGCGCAATCGCGACTGCGTTCGCGCGCATGCGCAGGCTGCCTGCGTCGTTGATCGCGGCGCCTGCACCCTGCAGTTGCCATGAGAGCCAGAGTGTCCCGCCGATCATCGCGAGCACGAGAACCAGCGACACCATCGACAGCGTGACGATGCGTGTGGTTAGACGTTCGCGAAACGACGACAGGAACATGCTTCTCGATCAAGGGAATCAGCGGCTGCGGACCAATTGCCAGGCCCGTCCAAGATAGCCGAGCGAAGCGAAGCCGCTCCACACATGCACGAGACGCGTGAACGGGAATATCACGAAGAGACTCATGCCCATGAACAAATGTATACGGAAGAGCAGCGGCGCATCTGCGACATAGTGCGCGGCATCGGCTCTGAACGTGAAGATGTGCTGGGCCCAGGTCATGAGCCGCACCATCATCGAGCCGTCCATGTGACCGGCCGATACGCCAATCGTCGATAGACCCAGGAGCAGCGTGATCAAGATCCACAGCAACAACACGCGGTCGCCGACTTTCGTCACGGCGGACAGGCGCGCGCTCGTCAAGCGTCGATGCAGCAGGATCAGCAAGCCTGCGAGGCATAACGTGCCCATTACACCCCCAGCGATCATTGCGAATACCTGCTTGACGCTATGCTCGACGCCGAGCGCGTCCCATACGGCGACCGGCGTGAGCAGGCCGACGAGATGCCCGAAGAACAGCCCGAGAATCCCGACGTGAAACAAGATGTTGCCAAGTCTGAGATTGCCGCGATCGACGAGTTGGGTGCTATCCGCCTTCCACGAATATTGCTCGCGTTCGAAACGCACGAAGCTGCCGAAGAGAAAGATGCTGGCGGCGATATACGGATAGATACCGAAAAAGAAGGAGTTGAGCATGTTCATCGTGCGTCCTTTGCGGCAAGAGCGGCCGCGCCGGCAGTCATTGCGCCGCGCGGATGAAAGCGAATGGTCTGCGTATCCTGGCGCATGTGCGGTGCGAGCAGCGGCTCGACGCCGTCCGCGCCGGGACCGAAGGTTTCGAGCATTTCGTCCATGTCGCGCACGGGCGGCTGCGCGAGCGGACGCGGGTCGACCGTCGCGAGCTCGCGCAACACCGCGAAAACCGTGGCATACGGGCTCTCATTGCGCGCGAGACGTTCACCGATGGCATCGAGCACATGAATGGCGTCATTGAGCAGCGACTGCGCGCGGGCCGGCTCGATCGCGCCCAGCGCTTCGAGAAAAAGCGGCACGTAGTCGGGCAATTCGTTCGTTTCGATATCGAGGCCGAGACCGCGATACTCGTCGAGCAGATCGACCATCGCCTGACCGCGATCGCGGCTTTCGCCATGAACGTGTTCGAACAGATGCAGCGAATGCGACGGATTGCGGTCGAACGTGGCCACGTATGTAAGTTGCACTTCGATCAGCGGACGCTTCAGCGACGCGATGAGCGGTGCAAGGCGCGTTTGGGCCTGCGGCCAGTCGTGCAACGCGGCTTCGATTTCTGGCAGCGCGTCAAGAAGCGCGGGCTCGGGATAATCGAGCAGCGCGGAAAGTATGGAATATAGCGACATGTGTGATCCTCGGTCAGCCTTCCTGCAGTGCCTTCTTGCGCGACTTCGGCAACGCCGCGTAACTTACTTCGCCGTGCGTTCGCGATCCGAAAAGCGATCCGTCCGATACCCCCGATGATCCGCAATTGCCGAACGAGAAACCGCAACTGCCCTTTTCGTCAAAGCTGTCCTGCGCCATTTCCTTGTGCGACGACGGCACGACGAAACGGTCTTCGTAGTTGGCGATCGCCATCAATTGATACATCTCTTCCACTTGCGACGCGGTGAGGCCGACATCGTTCAGCACGGCGTCATCGTTCACGTTGTTCACGTTCTGCGCACGCTTGAACGCGCGCATCGCGAGCATGCGGTTCAGCGCGGAGACGATCGGCGCCTCATCGCCGGCGGTGAGCAGGTTCGCGAGATAGCGCATGGGAATGCGCAAGCTCTTCACGTCCGGAATCACGCCGTTCATGCCCATGTGACCGGCATCCGCGGCCGACTGGATCGGAGAGAGCGGCGGCACGTACCAGACCATAGGCAGCGTGCGGTATTCCGGATGCAACGGGAACGCGACCTTCCACTCGCACGCCATGCGATACACCGGCGAGCGCTTCGCCGCGTCGAGCCAGCTTTGCGCGATGCCCTGACGGAGCGCTTCGGCCTGAACTTGCGGGTCGTGCGGATCGAGGAACAGATCGAGTTGCGACTGATAGAGATCCGTCGTCGCTTCGACCGACGCAGCCTCGGCAATGCGGTCCGCGTCGTACAGCATCACGCCGAGATAGCGGATACGGCCTACGCAGGTTTCCGAGCACACCGTCGGCTCACCCGCTTCGATACGCGGATAACAGAACACGCACTTCTCGGCCTTGCCCGACTTCCAGTTGAAATACATCTTCTTGTACGGGCAACCGGACACGCACATGCGCCAGCCGCGGCACTTGTCCTGATCGACGAGCACGATGCCATCGTCTTCGCGCTTGTACACCGAACCCGACGGGCACGACGCCACGCATGCCGGATTCAGGCAGTGCTCGCACAGTCGCGGCAGATACATCATGAAGGTGTTCTCGAATGTCGAGTACATCTCCTTCTGCACGTTTTCGAACAGAGCGTCGCGTCCGCGCGAATCGAATTCGCCGCCGAGATCGTCTTCCCAGTTCGGGCCCCAATGGATCTTGTCCATCTTCTTGCCCGTGATCGCGGACACCGGGCGCGCCGTGGGCGGCGTTTCCGAAAGCGGCGCGTTCTGCAGGCGCTCGTAGTCGTATGTAAACGGCTCGTAGTAGTCGTCGATGGCAGGCAGATTCGGATTCGCGAAAAGGTTCGCGAGCACTTTCAGCTTGGGCCCTTGGCGCGGCTCGAGGCGTCCGTCGCTTTTGCGAATCCAGCCGCCGTTCCACTTCTCCTGGTTCTCCCACTGCTTCGGATAGCCGATGCCCGGCTTCGTCTCGACGTTGTTGAACCACGCGTACTCGACGCCATCGCGCGATGTCCACACGTTCTTGCACGTCACCGAACACGTATGGCAGCCGATGCACTTGTCCAGATTCAGGACCATCGCCACCTGGGCGCGGATCTTCATGATGCTGCTCCTTCCTTCAGCGGGCCTTCGAGCCAGTCGACTTTCTTCATCTTGCGCACGATCACGTATTCGTCGCGGTTGCTGCCCACGGTGCCGTAATAGTTGAAACCGTAAGCCTGTTGCGCATATCCGCCGATCATGTGCGTCGGCTTGAGCACTGTGCGCGTGACCGAGTTATGGATACCGCCGCGCATGCCGCTCGTCTCCGCGCCCGGCACATTGATGATCTTTTCCTGCGCGTGATACATGAGGCACATTCCGCGCGGCACCCGCTGACTGACGACGACGCGCGCCGTCAGCGTGCCGTTCACGTTGAACACTTCGACCCAGTCGTTGTCCCTGAGACCGGCTTCCTTTGCTTCCGCTTCCGAGACCCACACATGCGGGCCACCGCGCGACAGCGTGACCATGCGCAGGTTGTCCGTGTACGTCGAGTGAATGCCCCATTTCTGGTGCGGCGTGATCCAGTTCAGCACCAGTTCGTGCTCGCCGTTAGGCTTTGCACCGAGCATCGGCGCAATGGTTTTCGTGTCGATCGCGGGCTTGTAGACGCACGAGCCCTCGCCGAAATCGAGCATCCAGCGGTGATCCTGATAGAACTGCTGACGCCCCGTGAGCGTGCGCCATGGAATCAGTTCGTGAACGTTCGTGTAGCCCGCGTTGTAGCTGACTTCTTCCGACTCGAGCCCGGACCATGTGGGCGCGGAAATGATCTTGCGCGGTTGCGCCTGAACGTCGCGGAAACGGATCTTGTCGTGCTCGCGGCCGAGCGCGAGGTGCGAATGATCGCGTCCCGTGATCTTCGAGAGCGCTTCCCACGCCTTCACCGCGACGTGGCCGTTCGTTTCAGGCGCAAACGTGAGAATCATCTCTGCGGCGTCGATGGCCGTCTCGAGACGCGGACGTCCCTTGCTCTGACCGGATAGATTCCCGAGCTCTTCGACTTCGTACGCTGTATTCCAGTTGATGCCCTTGCCGCCGTTCCCTAGTTTCTCCAGCAGCGGACCGACCGACGTGAACTTCTCGTAGATCGCGGTGTAGTCGCGCTCGACGACCGTCATCGAGGGCGCGGTCTTGCCCGGGATCAGGTCACATTCGCCGCGACGCCAGTCCTTCGGCTCGAACGCCTGGCCAAGTTCGCCCGGCGTGTCGTGCATGAGCGGCGTACAGACGAGGTCCGTGCGCGTGCCGAGATGCTTTCCGCCGATTTCCGCAAACTTCTTCGCGATGGTCTTATAAATTTCCCAGTCGCTCTTGCTTTCCCATAACGGTTGCACCGCTTCTGACAACGGATGGATGAACGGATGCATGTCCGACGTGTTGAGGTCGTTCTTCTCATAGAACGTCGCGCTCGGCAGCACGATGTCGCCATAGAGGCAAGTCGTGCTCATACGGAAATCGAGCACGGTCAGCAGATCGAGTTTGCCTTCCGCCGCGTCGCGCACGTTCACTTCGCCGGGTTTGATCGCGTCGGTTTCATCGCCGAAGAGCGCGTTCTGCGTACCGAGAAGATACTTCAGGAAGTATTCGTGTCCCTTGCCGGAGCTGCCCAGAATATTCGACCGCCACACGAACATGTTGCGCGGGAAGTTCGCCGGATTGTCGGGGTCGTCGCATGCGAAATCGAGCTTGCCCGACTTGAGTTGCTCCACCGTGTATTCAATCGGATCGCGACCCGCGCGCTTCGCGGCGTCGACGATATCGAGCGGATTCGCACCGAGTTGCGGCGCCGAGGGCAACCAGCCCATGCGCTCGGACTTCGCGTTCATGTCAAGCATCGAGAGATTCTCGTAACGCGACTTGTCGGCGGTCGGCCCGAGAATTTCGTCGACGGCGACTTTCTCGTGACGCCATTGGCTCGTATGGTTATAGAAGAACGACGTGCCGTTCATCTGGCGCGGCGGACGCGACCAGTCGAGTGCGAACGCGAGCGGCGCCCAGCCGAATTGCGGACGGAGCTTTTCCTGGCCGACGTAATGCGCCCAGCCGCCACCGCTCTTGCCGACACAGCCGCACATCATCAGAAGGTTGATGATGCCGCGATAAATCATGTCGTTGTGATACCAGTGATTCAGCGCTGCGCCGACGATCACCATGCTCTTGCCTTGCGTACGGTCCGCATTGTCGGCGAACTCACGCGCCACCTGGATCACGAGATGGCGTGGCACGGTCGTGTGCTTTTCCTGCCATGCGGGCGTGTACGGGGTGTCGTCGTCATAGGACGTCGCAACGTTCGCGCCACCGAGGCCCTGATCCACGCCGTAGTTCGCCATCTGCAAGTCGTACACGGTCGCAACGCGCGCGCCCGTGCCGTCTGCGAGCGTGATGCGCTTCACCGGCACGCGACGCGCGAGCAGTGCGTCATGCTCCGCGCCGAAGTATGGGAAGCTCACCTCTGCAATCTCGTCATGAGCGTCGATCAGCGACAGGCACGGATCGATGTCGCGACCCGAACCGCCGTCCTTCTGTTCGAGGTTCCAACGGCCGACTTTCGCGCCGTCGTTGTGATTCGCCTCGCCCCAGCGGAACCCGATCGTGCCGTTCGGCGCGACGATCTTGCCGCTCGTCTCGTCGATGACGAGCGTCTTCCATTGCGGATTGTTCGCTTCGTCGAGATCGTTCTGCAGTTGCGATGCGCGCAGGAAATGATCGGGCACGAGCGTGCCTTCGTGTTCGCGCAGCACGACGAGCATCGGCATGTCGGTATAGCGCTTCACGTAGTCACGAAAGTACGCTGACTTGCCGCTCGCGTGGAATTCCTTCAGCACGACGTGGCCCATCGCCATGGCGAGCGCGGCGTCCGTGCCCTGCTTCGGCGCGAGCCAGATGTCGCCGAACTTCACCATTTCGCCGTAATCCGACGACACCGCGACCGTCTTCGTGCCCTTGTAGCGCACTTCGGTGTAGAAGTGCGCGTCGGGCGTGCGCGTCTGCGGCACGTTCGAGCCCCAAACCATCAGGTACGTGGAGTTGTACCAGTCGGCGGATTCGGGCACGTCGGTCTGCTCGCCCCAGATTTGCGGCGATGCGGGCGGCAGATCACAGTACCAGTCGTAGAACGACAGGCATGCGCCGCCGATCAGGCTCAGATAGCGCGCGCCGGCCGCATAGGAAACCATCGACATCGCTGGAATCGGCGAGAAACCGATCACGCGGTCAGGCCCGTACTTGCCAATGGTGTACGCATTCGCCGCCGCGATGATCTCGCTCGCGGTGTCCCAGTCGGCGCGCACGAAACCGCCGAGGCCGCGCACGCTCTTGTAGCGCTTTGCCTTCACGGGGTCTTCGCAAATGGACGCCCACGCCGCGACCGGATCGAGCGTCTTGCGCGCTTCGCGCCACATTTCGATGAGACGGCCGCGAACCATCGGATGCTTCACGCGCTGCGCGGAATACACGTACCAGCTATACGACGCGCCGCGCGGACACCCGCGCGGTTCGTGATTCGGCAAATCGGGGCGAGTGCGCGGATAATCCGTCTGCTGCGTTTCCCACGTGATCAGGCCGTTCTTCACGTAGACCTTCCACGAGCACGAGCCCGTGCAGTTCACGCCATGCGTGGAGCGCACGATCTTGTCGTGCTGCCAGCGGCTGCGATAGCCGTTTTCCCATTTGCGGTCTTCGTTCACGACCGCGCCATGTCCATTCGAGAACGTGGACTTGATGCGCGACATGAACTTCAGCCGATCCAGAAAGTGACTCATCCGTTTCTCCGGGCGTGGCGGCCATGCGCCGCCATGAATACGTTGATTCGAGTGTAGGGACGCGATCGCCGCGCGCCCATTCCCCGAAAGGAGGCGTCGACGCGCATCAGACGGACTAGTGCGCGTACTCCTTTCGGACTAGGTCTATCTCCGCGCACGCGGACGAACTTGAGGCCCGACTACGCGCCCCGCGTGCCGGAGGGTTCAGCAAGGCATGTCCGCATTGCGGCGTGCGTAGCAGAACCACGTCACCGCCGCGCACAGCGCATAGAAGGCGATGAAGCACCAGAGCGCGGTGTCGGGCGAGCCGGTCATGCTCATCGACGTGCCAAAGCTGCGCGGAATGAAGAAGCCGCCGTACGCGCCGATTGCACCGGCAAAGCCGAGCACCGCCGCCGATTCTTTTCCCGCTTCGTGCAGCGCCTGCTTTTTCGCCGAGTCGGATTCGCCTTCGGCTTCGCGCTGCTTCTGCGTCAGGAAGATCACGGGGATCATGCGGAAGGTCGAGCCGTTGCCGATGCCCGTCAGCGCGAACAGTGCGATGAACATCGCGAGGAAGCCGGCGAAGTTGCCGCTCGCGCCGTCGTGCGGCAGAAACGCCATCACGCCGAACACCGCCGCGATCATCGCGATGAAGGTCCACAGCGTCACGCGCGCGCCGCCGAGGCGATCCGAGATCCAGCCGCCGACCGGCCGCGTGAGCGCGCCAGCGAGCGGCCCGAGGAACGCGTAAGCAGTGGGATTGACCGATGGGAACTCAGCCTTCGTCAGCAACGCGAGGCCCGCCGAAAAGCCGATGAACGAACCGAACGTGCCGATGTACAACAGGCACATGAGCCAGTTGTGCTTGCGCCGGAATATGACGGCCTGTTCGGCGAACGAGGCTTTTGCATCGGCGATGTCGTTCATCCCGAACCAGGCCGCGAGCGCCGAGATGACGATGAACGGCACCCAGATGAAGCCCGCATTCTGCAGCCAGATGCTGTGCTCGACGCCGTTCACGTCGTAGGACTGGCCTGCGCCCGCGAATGCGCCGAACACGCTCGCCGAGATCACGAGCGGCGTCACGAACTGAACGATCGACACGCCCAGATTGCCGATGCCCGCGTTCATGCCCGTCGCGAAACCCTTCTTCGCCTTCGGGAAAAAGAAGCTGATGTTCGCCATCGACGAACTGAAATTCGCGCCGCCGAGGCCGCACAGCAACGCCAGAACGAGCAGCGTCGGATAGCCCGTCGACGGATCGCGCAGCGCCAAGCCCATGCCGAGCGCTGGAATCAGAAGACTCGCGGTGGAGAACGCTGTAAAGCGGCGTCCGCCGAATATCGGCACGAGAAACGAGTAGAAGATGCGCAGCGTCGCGCCAGAAAGCGGAGGCAACGCGGTGAGCCAGAACAACTGGTCCTTCGTGAAGTGAAAACCACCCTTATCGAGATTGACAACGACGACGCTCCATAGCGACCACACGGCGAACGCCAGCGCGAGCGCGGGAATCGAGATCCAGAGGTTGCGGCGGGCGACCGATTCGCCCGTTGCGCGCCAGAAGGCGGCGTTCTCGGGATCCCAGCGAGTGAGCAGATAGCGTGAAGACATGGTTAGTGCTTGGGTTGAAACGTGAAGTGCATGCAGATGAGACTGACCGCGGTCGCGCCGAACATCAGCATGAAACAGGTGGTACGCACGCCGGTGAGGTCGACGAGCAAACCAAAGAGAATCGGCAACAGGAAGCCGGCAAGTCCGCCCGCGAGGCCGACGATGCCCGACACGGCGCCGATGTTCGTCGAGAACTCGTCCGACACGAACTTGAACACCGACGCCTTGCCGACCGCCATCGCAACGCCGACGACAAACATGAGCACCGTATAGGCGACCGGTCCCATTTCGATGTGGAACGTGCGCGGGCCGTCTTTCGCGTGGACGACGAAATCCGTCACCGGATAGCTCAGCAGGAAGAAGCACGCGAGCGCGACCCACATGACGATCCAGGTCGTGCGATACGCGCCGAAGCGGTCCGACATCCAGCCGCCGAGCGCGCGCAGCACGCCGCCCGGCAACGAGAAGCAAGCGGCGAGAAACGCGGCCTGTTCGATGCCGAAGCCGTACTGATTCACGTAGTACTGCGGCATCCACAATGCGAGGCCGACGTAGCCGCCGAACACGACCGAGTAGTACTGCGCGTAACGGAGCACGCGCCGGTCTTTCAGCACGGTCATCTGCGCGGCGAAACTCTGCGTGCTGGCGCTGCGATGCGCGGGATTGGACGCCGACACGAACCAGAAGACGATCGCGGTGAAGAGCATCGCGACGGAATAGACCTTCGGCACGATCGTCCATGTGCCCGCCGCGAGAATCAGCACGGGCGCGACGAACTTGGTCAGCGCCGCACCCGAATTGCCCGCGCCGAAGATGCCCATCGCGAGGCCTTGACGCGACTTCGGGAACCAGCGCGCGACATACGGCGTGCCGACTGAAAACGACGCGCCCGCGACGCCGACGAACAAGCCGAGCACGAGGAATTGCCACAGTTCCGTGGCATAGCCGATCAGCCAGATTGGCACGATAGTGACTGCCATCGTGCAGAAAAAGACGATGCGGCCGCCGAAACGGTCGGTCCAGATGCCGAGCGGCACGCGCAGCAACGAACCCGTGAGCACCGGCGTCGCGGCGATGAGGCCGAACTCGGTATCGGTGAGATGAAGCTGCTTTTTGAGAGGGATGCCGAGAATGGCGAAGACCATCCAGATGGCGAAGCAGATCGTGAATGCGAAGGTGCTTGCGCCGAGCACGCGCCAGGCGCGCGTGTCGGTCGATGCTTTTGTAGCGAGGGTTGATTCGACGACGCTCATCGTCCTTTCCTTGTCGTTGTAACTTTCCCGACAAGGGTAAGGAGCGTCGCGCGAGACGCCTATCCGCCGTGCGGATGCGGCGGCGGTGTGCCGCTAGCTCATGCGGCGTAGTCCGGACGGAGTAGTGCCTGTCGCGTCACGCGTTCTGCGATGCCAGCGCGATGCAACTCGCCGGATCGATCGAAAAATGGATGGTCTCCCGGACCGGCGTTTTGTGCGATGGATGCACACGCGCGAGCACGATCTCTCCGCCGATCATGAAATCGGTCGTGCCGAAGCTCGAAACGCATCCTGTCGCGTAGCTTTGCGTCGAGGTTCGAGAGCGGTTCGAACACCATGCCGGACTTGCGGCGATTCGGCGGCACAAAGGTCTCGTCGCGCGCCGAGAAAACGGTCACGCCGTTCACCGAAATCGATCCGCCGACCGGACGTTCCAGCCCGGCAATGGAGCGCAGCGTCGTCTTGCCGCAACCGCTCGGGCCGAGCCGCGTGGAACGCGATATGGCTGCTTTCATCGCGTCGAATGTCAGTTCCAAGCGTGGCGCCCGGCGAGCGCGCCTTTTTTTAACCACCGCATCGTCAAAGAGTGTCAACCGACGGTGTAACGGTCAACGCCGGACGCAAAACACCGTTATCCGCAATGACGAATTGCCGCTTCGCCTCGTGCAATTTGAGATAGAGCGATGTTCAGCAGATTCGAACTCGCTGCTTCCGCCGCCGCTGGCTTTTGCCGGCGTCGCATCCGCCAAACAATCCGATCAACACCACCAGCGCGGCATGGCAAAAGTGCGCCACTTCGCCTCTTTGCCGGCACCGAAGCTCAAAGAAGTCCAAATGATTAGCTCTGTCCAATCGCGCCGCCTGTCGTGCGCAGCATGTCTTGCCGTCGTCTTCAGCTTCGTTCTTGGCGGATGCGCCAGTCGAACGCTCGAGCAGACCGCGACCAAGCCAGCTTCGCAAACCGACGCTGCCGCTGCCCCGGCGGCACCTGCCGGCTTCTACCGCGTCACAGGCGCGGACACCCTCGCTTCGATCGCAGCCGCCTACGGTCGCGACCCGAACGCGATTGCCGCCTGGAACGGGCTTTCCGCCAGCACTCCACTGACGAACGGCCAACTGCTGCGGGTCGGTCCGCCATCGGCATCGGTTGCCGGCTCGGACGATTCCACGCAGCGGAGTGTGAACGCAACACGCTGCCGATCCGATTCCTTGTCCTGGCCGATAAAGGGCCCAATCCTGAAGCGCTTCCGCGTGGACGGGGTCCGGGGCGTTGTCATCGGTGGCGCAGCGGGAGACACGATCCGTGCGGCGAAAGGAGGACGCGTGGTGTATGCGGGTAACGAGATCGCGGGCTACGGCAGCCTCGTAATACTGAAACATGACAGTCGCTACCTGACTGCCTATGGCCATATCCAAAACGTTCTGACCAAGGAAGGGGCCGACGTAACGAAGGGGCAAGCCATCGCGACGATGGGCGCTCAAACGAATGGTCAGCCATCGCTGCTTTTCGAGGTGAGACGGGATCGTCAGCCAGTCGATCCCCTGCCCTACCTTTCCGACTGCGCTTCGTGATCCGTCGAACGTCAGGTCAGGTTACTTGCTCTCGAACAAAGCGATATGCACCGAATGAACATGCTTCAGCCGCGCATCCTCAGCGCCTTCGCCTGCATCCTGTTGATCGCCGGATGTGCAGCCTCTCTGTCGGAGCTCCGCAATGAGGGCGCTTCGACAAACCAACCGGCGAGCGCGTCGAGCTTTCCGGTTCAATCCGCAAACGACGATTCCGTTTCGACCGAAATCACTTCATCCGACCGGCCGGACGAGACACCGACCGCGCGCGCGTACCATCAAGCCGGGATTGCATCCTGGTACGGGCGAACGTTTCACGGTCGACGCACCGCCAGCGGCGAGCGCTTCGACATGTATGCCATGACAGCGGCACATCGCACGCTACCGCTCGGATCGTGGATCCGCGTCACGCTTCCGGGAGGGAGCCCGTCCGTCCTCGTCCGAATCAACGATCGCGGTCCGGTTTCACGCAACAGAATCATTGATCTGTCATACGGGGCAGCCGCTGCGCTGGGCATTGTCCGGCGTGGTTCGGCCCAAGTCGAACTATCGACCGATTCTGGTTTCCATACTCCGTCGTAGACTGCCGCTCCCATGTCTCGACTCTCACACAAGCGGGCAGCGTCCCCCCGCCTCCCGCTCACCAAGGCAATGCTCCTGCCATTGCCGCCTATGCACCGCAACTCATGACGCGCCGGTCCTGCATCTTCCTGTTCGTGCTGACCTACCTTCTGGGTTGCGTCCTGGCTGCGATGGACACCAAGGGGAGTCCGATCGACGTGATGCAGGCGACCATGTCCGCATGGAGCGCTTCGAACCGCGAAGCCGTTGCCGATGCGAGCCAGCGACGGCGCGATGAAATCGAGCGATCGAATGCCATTCGGGAATCCCGGCCTCTCGCCGGGCTTTAGCGAGAAGAACCGAAGAAGGCGCCTGGGCCGTGGCTTCACCCGGGCACGCGGCTCGGCTTCACCACGTGAGACGATCGAACCCGGCGAAGTTATCGCGGCGATCCATCGCGCGCGGCTCGAACACGCTTTGACGTCGCTTTATCACACTCGCAATTCCATCCCTTCGTTGTAGACTCGCCTGCTCCTTTCGGAGTAGGCAAAAAGTTCCGCCTTCGCGCGACACTCCGTCGCATCAACTTGATCTGAAACAAAATTTCAACCATTCGCGTCATCGCGAAAAATCGCGCGTGGCATGATCTTGACGCGGCGCAAAGCCGTGCAACGGCGTTCTTCCCGGGACGCTTCGATCATCGAAACCAGCGAATGCAATGAATGAAAATACCCAACGTTTAGCAGTGCCATTGTTATCGGGGTTGATAGCCAGTCTTTGTCTTTCGGGATGCAAGCTGGAGGTGTTGGACTCGAAAGGCGTGATTGGCGCAGCGGAATCGTCGCTGATCGCCACCGCGACTTACGCCATGCTTCTCGTCGTAGTCCCGGTGATCCTGCTCACCCTGTTCATCGCATGGCGCTATCGCGCGTCCAACACGAAGGCCACGTATGCGCCGAAATGGGCGCATTCCACGGCCATCGAAGTCGTGGTCTGGGCGATTCCCGCAGCCATCATCCTGTACCTCGGCATCCTCACGTGGAAAACCACGCACGAGCTCGATCCGTACAAGCCGCTGCAATCCGAAGTCAAGCCGATCAACGTCGAAGTCGTGGCGCTCGACTGGAAGTGGCTGTTCATCTATCCGGATCTTGGCGTCGCGTCGGTGAACCAGCTCGCGTTCCCGGTCGGCACGCCGGTGAACTTCCGCATCACGTCCGATTCGGTGATGAATTCGTTCTTCATCCCGCAACTCGGCAGCCAGATCTACGCGATGGCGGGCATGCAGACGAAGCTGCACCTGATGGCCGATCACGCAGGCGACTACGCAGGCATCTCGGCGAACTACAGCGGCAAGGGCTTCTCCGACATGAAGTTCCGTGCACTGGCCATGTCCAACGAAGACTTCGACGCGTGGCTGAAACAGGTCAAGAACGCGCCCGAGAATCTGAGCATGGACGTCTACGCCGGCGTCGCGCGTCCGAGCGAAAAGGTCGCGGTGCGCTACTTCTCGACCGTCGATCCGAAGCTCTTCAACAACATCGTCGCGAAGTACAACTACGGCAACTCGGTCGTAGGCGCAAATTGTGTAACCAAGGGGTAAGCCATGTTCGGCAAACTAACGCTTGAGGCGATCCCGTACCACGAGCCAATCATCATGGGGGCGACCGTCTTCATGGCGGTCCTCGCGCTCGGTACGGTCGGCCTTATCACTAAACTCGGCAAATGGGGCTGGCTCTGGCGCGAGTATCTGACTTCGGTCGATCACAAGCGCATCGGCGTCATGTATCTGGTCGTCGCCGGGCTGATGCTCGTGCGCGGCTTCGCCGACGCCGTCATGATGCGCGTGCAACAGGCCATCGCGCTCGATGGGCCCGGCTATCTGCCGCCGCATCACTTCGACCAGATCTTCACGGCCCACGGCACGATCATGATCTTCTTCATGGCCATGGCGCTGCTGGTCGCGTTCTTCAACCTCGTCGTGCCCCTGCAGATCGGCGCGCGTGACGTGGCGTTCCCGTTCATCAACTCGCTGTCGTTCTGGATGACGGCCGTCGCCGCCATTCTGATCAACCTGTCGCTGTTCATCGGCGAGTTCTCGACGACGGGCTGGCTCGCGTATCCGCCGCTCTCCGAGACGCAGTTCAATCCGGGCGTCGGGGTCGACTACTACATCTGGGCGTTGCAGTTGTCCGGCGTCGGCACGCTGCTCACCGCGGTGAACTTCTTCGTGACGATCGTGAAGATGCGCGCGCCCGGCATGACGTGGATGAAGATGCCGGTCTTCACGTGGACGGCGTTCTGCTCGAACGTGCTGATCATGGCGACGTTCCCGATCCTGACCGTCGCGCTCGCGCTGCTGGCGCTGGACCGTTACCTCGGCATGCACTTCTTCACGAACGACGGCGGCGGCAACCCGATGGTCTACCTGAACCTGATCTGGGCCTGGGGTCATCCTGAGGTCTACATCCTGGTTCTGCCCGCCTTCGGCATTTACTCGGAAGTGGTCGCGACGTTCTCGAAGAAGCCGTTGTTCGGCTACAAGACGATGGTCTGGGCCACGTGCTGCATCATGGTGCTGTCGTTCCTCGTGTGGCTGCACCACTTCTTCACGATGGGCTCGGGCGCTAACGTCAATGCCTTCTTCGGCATTATGACGATGGTCATTTCCATCCCGACCGGCGTGAAGATCTTCAACTGGCTCTTCACGATGTACCGAGGCCGCGTGCAGATGACTTCGCAAATCCTCTGGACCATCGGCTTCGTCATCACCTTCACGCTGGGCGGCATGACGGGCGTGATGCTCGCGATTCCCGGCGCGGACTTCGTGCTTCACAACAGCCTGTTCCTGATCGCGCACTTCCATAACGCGATCATCGGCGGCGTGGTGTTCGGTTACTTCGCCGGCATTTCGTACTGGTGGCCGAAGGTGTTCGGCTTCAAGCTCGACGAAAAGCTCGGCAAGAGTGCGTTCGTGTGCTGGTTCGTGGGCTTCTTCGTCGCGTTCGTGCCGATCTACATCCTCGGCTTCATGGGTGCGACGCGCCGCCTGAATCACTACGACGACCCGTCGTGGCAGCCGTTCTTCATCGCCGCTGCCGTGGGCGTGGGCATCATCGCGCTGGGCGTCGTGTTCCAGGTCGCGCAGATCGTGGTCAGTATCATCCGCCGCAATCAGCCTGCGTATCGCGATGTCACCGGCGATCCGTGGGGTGCGCGCACGCTCGAGTGGTCCATCAGCTCGCCGCCGCCGGTCTATAACTTCGCGAATCTTCCCGCTGTGCGCGAACTCGACGACTTCGCCGATGCCAAGGAACACGGCCGCATCGATACGCGTCCGTACCGCGACATCCACATGCCGTCGAATACGAGCGCGGGTCTGGTCATCGGCCTGTTCGCGCTGGCCTTCGGTTTCGCGGCTATCTGGCACATCTGGTGGCTCGCTGCTGCAAGCATGGTCGGCATCTTCGCGACGGCTATCGGTTACAGCTTCCGTGATAACGCCGGCTTCATCATCCCGGCCGCGACCGTGAAGTCGACCGAAGAGCGCAATCGTCCGCCGAAGACGCCTGCGAAGGCCGGCTCGGCTCGCGAACTCGAACTGGAGGCAATGTAATGTCGCAATCGACTCTATCCGCGCAACACGCGCATGGCCATGAGCACGAGCACCAGTCGCATTCGGTGTTCGGCTTCTGGGCCTATCTGATGACCGACTGCGTGCTGTTCGCGTCGCTCTTTGCAACCTTCGCGATGTTCGCGATGCAGACCGCAGGCGGCCCGACGCCCAAGGATCTCTTCAACCTGAAGGACGTCGCGTACGAAACGGGCCTGCTTCTCACGAGCAGCCTGACCTTCGGTCTCGCGATGATCTCGGCGACGCGCCGCAAGTCGGGCGCGGTGCTCGCGTGGCTGTTCGTCACGTTCCTGATGGGTGCGGGCTTCCTGTTTCTGGAAATGCAGGAGTTCGCGCATCTGATCGCTGAAGGCGCGGGTCCGCAACGCAGCGCGTTCTGGTCGGCGTTCTTCACGCTCGTCGGCACGCACGGTTTGCACGTGTCCATCGGCATGATCTGGCTGGTCGTGTTGGCCGTGCAGATCGCACGCAATCCGCAAATGAACGAACGCGAATTGCGCCGTCTCGCTTGCCTGAGCCTCTTCTGGCACTTCCTCGACATCGTCTGGATTTGCGTGTTTTCCTTCGTCTACCTTGGGAGCGTCGTCTGATGGCACATGCTCATACCGAAACAAGCGATTTCCCGCACGTCACCGTGCGCGGTTATCTCATCGGCTTCGTGCTGGCTGTCGTGCTAACTGTGGCGTCGTTCTGGGCCGCGACCTCGGGCGCGTTCAAGGGCGAAAGCGCGATCGTCGCGCTCGCCGTGCTGGCCGCGGTGCAGGTGATCGTGCATGTGGTGTTCTTCCTGCACGTCAACTCGTCGAAGGGACAGCGCTGGCATGCGATCTCGTTTGCCTACACCATTCTCATGTCGCTGATTCTTATCGTCGGCACGGTTTGGGTGATGCATAACGTGCACATGCTGATGATGGCGCGCTAATCGCTCGGCTTCATCGCGTGATCTAAGGCGGACCTGCCGGTCCGCCTTTTTTTCGTCCGTCGAAAAGGCGGTATCTGCACGAATTCATCATTCGTTGAAGAATCTTGACAATTCGCGGAACGAGGAAGAATATCTGTCCATAATTTGATTCACGAATCCACAATATGGACAAGGAGACGCGATGACCGCGCCGAAACCCGCGGCGGATGCCATGACGCCGTATCAACTTCCCTTCCCTAAAGAAGCGCAAAAGGAAATCGTCGTGCCGAGCGCGATTCCCGCCGACGAGCGCGAATGGGTGCCGCAGGCCGAAAACGTCTGGTTCCGTCCGCTGTGTCTGAACGTGTCGACCGGCTACTGGATGAACCTCCTGCGCGTGCGCAAATCCGGCGTGCTGTCGCGTCATCGTCATCCGCAGGCGGTCCACGGCATGGTGCTCAAAGGCCGCTGGCGCTATCTCGAACATGACTGGGAAGCGACCGAAGGCAGCTATGTCTTCGAGCCGCCCGGCGAAACGCACACGCTCTATGTTCCCGAAGACGTCGAGGAAATGATCACGTACTTCCAGGTGAACGGCGTGATGTTCTATTGCGACCCGTACGGCAACTACACCGGCTACGAAGACGTCTTCACCAAAGTCGACATGTGCCGCAAGCATTACGAATCGGTCGGACTCGGTGCCGACTTCGTCGATCAATTCATTCGCTAGCATCCACCCAAACTCAACCCTCTAACAGACTCGACAGAGCATTCGGAGGAGACAACATGCTGGAAAAATCACCGCGCCTGAAGCGCATTCAGTGGGTCGCGCTCACTTTTCTGACGCTCGCGGGCATCGTGAATTATCTCGATCGCAGCACGCTCTCGATCGCGAATCACTCCGTCACGCAGGAGCTCGGCCTCTCCGCCTCGCAGATGGGCCTGCTGCTCTCCGCGTTCTCGTTCGCGTACGCGTTCTCGCAGTTGCCCATCGGCGTGATGCTCGACCGCTTTGGCGCGCGCATCATGCTCGGCCTCGGCATGTTCGTGTGGTCGGTCGCGCAGTTGTTCGGCGGGCTCGTCACGAATCTGCATCAGTTTCTCGCGGCGCGCATCGCGCTCGGCATCGGCGAGGCGCCGCAATTTCCGGCGGGCGCAAAGGTCGTGTCCGAATGGTTCGCGCAACGCGAACGCGGCAAGCCGACGGGCATCTTCGTCACGTCATCGACCATCGGACCCGCGCTCGCGCCGCCCATCCTCACCGTGCTTCTGCTGTCCTTCGGCTGGCGCAACATGTTCGTCATCATGGGCGCGCTCGGGATTGCGGTGTCGATCGGCTGGTACATCGTCTATCGCAACCGGAAGGACGTGAAGCTCGAATCGCAAGAACTCGCGCATCTGACCGAGGGCGAACCGGCGCAGCGCAAGGAACGCAACATGACGTTCGCGGAATGGCGCGGCCTTTTCGGCAAGGCGACGACGTGGGGCATGATCTTCGGCTTCATGGGCGTGATCTACATGGTGTGGCTGTATCTCACGTGGCTGCCCGCGTATCTCGAACACGAGCGTCATCTGACGATCGCGAAGACCGGCTGGGTCGTGACGATTCCGTATCTCGCGGGCACGCTCGGCATGCTCTCGTCGGGCTTCATCGCCGATGGTTTGATGGCGCGCGGCGTCGCCCCGATCCGCAGCCGCAAGTGGCCGATCTGCTCGGGACTCATCGGCGCGGCGCTGTTCACCGTGCCCGCCGCGTTCACGCCGAACCTGACGCTCGCGATCGCCTATCTCTCGGCCGCGATGTTCTTCGTCAACATGGCGAGCGGCGCCGCGTGGGCGCTCGTTTCCGTTGCCGCGCCGCGCCACATGGTCGCGTCGCTCGGCAGTATCCAGAACTTCGGCGGCTACTTCGGCGGCTCGTTTGCGCCGTTCATCACGGGCCTCGTCGTCGACAAGACGCATTCGTTCGTGAACGCGTTCCTGATCAGCGCGGGCGTCGCGTTCGCTGCTGCGCTCGTCTACATGTTCGTCGTGCGCGCGCCGATCGAGGACGCGGAGCGCCAGACCGAACCCGTTCCCGCCGTATGAATCGCACCGATATGACTTTTCAAGCTGATCTCTTCAAGGGCAAGACCGTCGTCGTGACCGGCGGCACGCAGGGCATCGGCGCGGGCATCGCGCAGCAATTCGCGGCGCTCGGCGCGCGCGTGATCGCCGCCGGCCTAGCGCCGACCGACGCGCCCGGCATCGAAGTCGTCGAACTCGATGTCGCCGATGCCGCCAGCGTCGCCGCGCTCTTTGCGCGTATCGATTCGCTCGACGTGCTCGTCAACTGCGCGGGCATGATCCGGCGCGGCGACGAGCACGACATCGAAACATTCGAGCGCGTGATCGCGGTGAATCTCAACGGCACGATGCGCATGTGCGCCGCCGCGCGTCCACTGCTCGCGCGCAGCAAGGGTTCGATCATCAATACGGCGTCGATGCTGACGTTCTTCGGCGGCGGACTCGTGCCCGCGTACAGCGCGAGCAAGGGCGGCGTCGCGCAACTGACGAAATCGCTGGCGATCGCCTATGCCGCCGAGGGCATCCGCGTGAATGCCGTTGCGCCCGGCTGGATTGCGACGCCGCTCACGCAAGCGCTGCAGAACGACGACGGCCGCTCGCAAGCGATCCTCGACCGCACGCCGATGAAGCGCTGGGGCTTGCCGGAAGACGTCGCGCGCGTGACGGCGTTTCTCGCGTCACCGGCGGCGTCGTTCATGACGGGCGCGATCGTACCCGTCGATGGCGGCTATCTCGTGGCATGATTCCCGCATCATGCCCTCAGACACCGCTTCCCTCGACGCCGCCAAGGCCACCGGCACCGCCGCCTTCTCGAAGTTCATGGCGGTGCTGCAACTCATTGCCGATGCCGGCGAACCGCCGACCATCGCGCGTCTCACCACGGCGAGCGGTTATCCGCGTCCGACGGTCTATCGCATCGTCGGCGCGCTAATCGCGGAAGGCCTGGTCGTCGAAAGCGTGCGCGGCGGATGTTACGCGCCCGGCCCGCGGCTGATGTCGCTCGCGAGCCGCAGTTGGGAGCGCTCCGATTTGCGCATCGCGGCCACCGACGCGTTGCAGGCGCTGCGCGACGCGACGCAGGAGACGGTGCATCTGGCAGTGCGCAGCGGCTCCGAGATGGTGTACATCGAGAAGCTCGAAAGCCCGCATGCGGTTCGCATGGCGTCGCGCATCGGCACGCGCGTGACGCTGTATTCGAGTTCCGTCGGCAAGGCGTATCTGTCGAAGCAATCGCCCGCCGAACGCGATGCATTGCTGCATGGCCTGAAGTTCGAACGCTTCACACCGAACACGATCACCGATCGCGCCGCGCTCGACGCCGAACTCGATGCAACTCACGCGCGCGGCTATTCGGAAGACCGCGAGGAAAACGAGGCGCAGATTTTCTGCTACGGCAGCGCGATCGTCGGCGCGAATGGCGTGACGCTCGGCTGCGTGAGCATCAGCATTCCGCTGTTCAGAAAGAGCGCGACGCCGCTCGAAACCTACGTCGAGCCGCTGAAGGACGCGTCGCGCGCGATCGCGGAGCGTATGTCGCCGGGTACGCGTTGACGCGCTAATGCCCGCGCCTTGGCTCGGAACCAGCGCCCCTCAGTCCCGCCGAAACGCGCCCGCCGCATCCGCCCGCTGTGCGATGAGCCGCGGCAGACGCGGCAGTGTGTGCGGCCAGTGCGTCGCTTCGTGCGCAAAGCGCGCCGCCATGCTTCTGAAGCCGATCTGATCCGCCGCGAGCCGCACGATGACCCTGCGCGCGATCTTCCATACGTCGACGTCCGGCGCGATGTCCTCCGCGATGCGCTCGATGCGTTCCGCCGAACGCGCGAGCAGCACCGCGCGCGACGCGATGCGCCCGTGCGACGCGCTGAACATATGTTCGGCGGGCGCCTTGCCGATCGCGCCGAATAGATGCGCGACACCGACCTTGCTGCGTGCGTGCGGCGAAGCAAAGCGCTCGGCTTCGCGCCGATACGTCGCTTCGACGCGCACTTCGTGATGCGTCGCATGCGTCTCGGGCCGGCCGTGCTCGAGATGTGCGCGCGCGGCCGCCTTGTGATCGCCCTCCATCAGCGCATGCGATACGCCGACGATGAAGTCGCGCTCGTGCGCCGCGAAGAACATCATCGGATTGTCGGCTTCCAGCACGATCTGGCCGCGCGTCTCGCCTTCGATGCCCACGCGCGCGCCCGCCGCGTCCAGTCCCGCGTGATACAGCCCGACGCCCAGCGCCATTTCGAAGAACGCTTCGATGAGCGTCGCGAGGACATCGGCCTGATCGAGCCCGCATGACGCGAGCGCTTGCGCATCCGACAGTGCGGCCGTTTCGATCGCGCGTGTCGTCAGCACCGAATCGTTGCAATAGTCCCAGAGCACTTCTGGCACGGCGAGACGCGCGTCGTCGCGCAGGCGAAAGCGCAAGTAGCTCTGATCGGCGGCGCGCTGGCGCAAGTCGATCATCGCATCGACGCTCTCGCGTGAACGGCGCACCCATTCCACCGGATGCATCTCGCGCGCCTTCGCCGAACGGCGTTCCGCGAAACGCGCAGCCGCGAGCGCGAGGTCGAGATCGTCAGCGAGTTCGGCATGCGCGTCGGCGCGCAATAGCGTGACGCGCACCGCCATATCGCGGATGCGAGCACGATGCGTCTGCTCCGCGATGCCCGAGCGCAACGGCACCGCGCTCAACTCGGTGAGCTCGAAGGAAAGCGCGGGCGGGAATGCGGCTCTGCAAGCGTCGCGAAAGCGCGTTGCGTCGTACGGCGTGAAGAGCCCGTCGAGTTCGGACAGCGCGACGCGCACCGCCGTTTCGGCAAGCGCCGGATGACTCGCGAGCGCGCCGGACGCGTTCTCCAGCACGCGCGAAAGTTGCGAGAGCGCGGGCACGCCGGCTGCCAGCGGCGCGGCGCGCGCGCCATGCGTGGCGAAGAAGCGCGCGACGCGCGTCATCGCTGCGCCGTCGCCGGTCAGATGGCTTTCGCGGACGAACGCCCGGCCAAGACGCCAGAGCGTCGCGAGTCGTCGGACTGACAAATTCGGGCTCGCTGAAAGTGAGTTGAAACCGCTGAAAGGCTGCGATGCCGCCGTGTGTGGCATCCGGATTGCTGACTGTGTAACACGATTCGTTCCTGCATGCACGCGGACGAAACGAAGCCCTCCTCATTTACTTCGCGATCCTTTTTAAATGACGACTTCTTCCTTACGCGAAGCGCTGACGAACGAATCCGGCGTGCGAAGCTTCATCGTCGCGCACGACGATGCGATCGCGTTCGAACATTATCGTGAGGACGTGACGCCGGAATCGCTCGAAAACATCAACTCGGTCACGAAGACCATCGTCACGCTTGCCGTCGGCGCGGCGCTTCGCGAAGGCGCGCTTCCGCCGCTCGATACCCCCGCCGCGCGCCTTGTGCCGCCCATGTGCGACACGGCGCTCGATCATCGCGTGCAGCGCATCACGCTCAGGCATCTGCTCATGATGACATCGGGATTCGAATGGGACCAGCGCACCATCGACGACTGCGTGCTCGGCAGTTGCGAGCGCTTCTCGGACGATGAAAGCCGGCTGCGCTTCATTCTCTCGCGGCCCTTCGCGAGCGAGCCGGGCACGCGCTTTCAATACGATTCGCACGCGGTCCAGTTGCTGTCGCTGGCGCTCGAATCCGCGACGGGGCGCACGCTCGCCGATTACGCGCGCGACACGCTGTTCGCGCCGCTCGGCATCGAAGCGAGCGCATGGATCAGCGACGAGGACGGTCACACGTTCGGCGGGCGCGGTCTCCTGCTGCGCGCACGCGACATGATTTCGCTCGGCGTTCTGATGATGCATCGCGGCGCATGGCGTGGCGCGCGCATCGTCGACGAAGCGTTCATCGACGATGCCATGTCGGTGCAAAGCGACGGCGGCCCGCCGATGGACGCGCAATACGGCTATCTCTGCTGGATCGATCCGCGTTATGTCTTCGCGGCGGGACACGGCGGCCAGTTCATCTTCATCGCGCAACGAGAGCGGATCGTCGCGGCCACGACGTGCGACAGCGGCGATGCACATCGCAACATGCGCGACCTGTTCGAGCGCCATGTGCTCGACATGGCGTGAAAGAAACCGCGCGACTGTATCTTTTTGTCGATGCACATTTCGGATTAATCTCAATACGGTATCTTATAAATGCGTCGCCTGGACGCATTCACATCAAGATCGAGAAAACTTCGAGCGCCGTGCACGAAGACTCATAACGATAAAAAGAGAAGCGCCATGCAATACCATTCCGAACCGCCGATGGCGAAAGCGATGTACATCCTTGGGCAGATCGGCGCGATCATCTGTCACGAACGCGGGCCGCGCCCGCAGACCGCGGTGCTGACGAAAATGGCATCGCGCCCCGCCGAGGGTTTCTCGATAGCTGTTGCGAGCATGAACGAAATGTGCCCGCCGCGGCGCGGAGAGCGCCGCGCGCTGCTGCAATGGAAGCACAAGGAGATCGGGCGCCTGCGCCGCATGCTGCCCGATCCGCTGCCGACGGCCGCATCCGCGCATACGCAGATGCCGTTCTGGGCCGGCTATTGTCAGTACTGGGAAGACATGTTGAAAGCGGACGCAGAGCGCGATGTCGAACCATTCGCGCCGAAGCTCGAACTCGTTCAGCGCAAGCGCACCGATGCATGATCGCCCTCGCCTTGACGCGCCGAGAAATAATCGCGCAGCACCGCGATCATGCCGTCGAGTTCGGTCGGCTTGACAAAGTAGCCGTTGAAGCCGGTGCGCTGCGCGCGCGACAGATCCTGCGGATCCGTGCAACTCGTATGCGCGAGCAGCAACATCGACAGATCGATGGCGCGGATCGCTTCGGCCGCTTCCCAGCCATCGCCGAGCGGCATCATCAGATCGAGCAGTACGACGCCCGGCCGCCACTTGCGCGCGAGCGACACGGCGTCGAGGCCCGTGTGCACCGCGCGCACGGTGAAGTCGGCGTCTTCGAGCGCGAGACAGATCGCGCGCGTCGCGTCCATGTCGTCATCGGCGATGAGCACGCGCGGCTCGTCGCAGCACGTCGCGCGCGGCGGAATCTGCCACAGCGCTCGCGTGGAAACACGTTCGTGTCGTTGCATCGTTCGGGCCTCGGAATGAACGGAGATGAGAGCAACGATCATTCCCTCGCGGGCCCGCAAAAGCGTGGCGTCAGGCGGCATGCGGCGCGCCGACGTTACACTTCGGGATTACCCGGTGGCTGTCGCGGCGCGTCGATGCACGCGCGCCGTGCAGGATTTGCATCGTCGTCGCATGAGCGTCGACGATGGTGCATTCATCTCCAAACGAGAGGCTAATCGATGTTCGTCGTGTATTGGCTTGGCGACAACCCTGACGCCGAAGGCGCGGCACGCTACAAGCGCTTCGATGCGAACGCGCTCGCCGATGCGCTGCGCTTCGCCGAAGACCTGCGCCGCCGTCAAGCCGCTGGCGAGAACATCGGCTTCGTCACGCTATGCAGTGAAAACCCGCATTCGGTCGGCAAGCCCGGCGTCGCCGATCCGCCCGCCGACTACGACTGGAAAAAGCGCAGACGTTAGTTTTGCGCGGTCGCGGATGCGTCGTCCTGCCATCCGCCGCCGAGCGACTTGTACACGGCGATGAGATCGGTCGTCACGTTGACGGTCGATTGCGCGAGCTGCTCGCGCGTCTGCGCAAGCTGACGTTCGGCATCGAGCACGGTCACGAAAGGCGTGAGTCCTTTGCGATAACTGTCCGTCGCGAGTTGCAGGCTGACGCGATTCGCCTCGACCGTGCGCGTGAGCGCCGCGCGCCGGTCCTGTTCGGTCCGATACGAAACCAGCGCGTTATCCACTTCCTGCAACGCGTTGAGCACCGTCTGCCGATACTGCAACGCCGCTTGCCCCGCCTGCGCCTTCGCCACGCGCACGTTCGCGCGCAACGCGCCGCCTTCGAAAATCGGCAGCGAAATGCTCGGCCCGACCGACCAGAACAGGCTCGACCAATGCGCGAGATAGCGCGCCTTCGTTGCACGCGTGCCGACCTGCCCAGTTAGTGAGATATCCGGATACATCTGCGCCACCGCGACGCCGACTTCAGCGGTCGCGGAATGCAGTTGCGCCTCCGCGCGGCGAATGTCTGGACGACGGCGCGCGAGCGTCGACGGCAAGCCGATCGGCACGACCGGCGGCACCGGCGGCAACGCGCGCGCATCGGACAGTTCCGCGTCGAGCGTGCCCGGCGCGTTGCCGGTCAGCACGGCGAGACCGTTCATCGCCTGCGCGATTTGCGCATCGAGCGTCGGCAGTTGCGCCTGCAACGATCCGACTTGCGCGCTCGCGCTCTGCACGTCCTGCTGGCTCGTCAGGCCGACGCGTGCCTGTTCGCGCGTGAGATCGAGAATCTGCTCTTCGGCGTCGATCTCGGCGAGTGTGATCTGCTTGATCGCCTGCGCGCCGCGCAATTGCGCATACGTGCGTGCGACTTCCGATTCGAGCGAAACGAGCGCGTCGTTGCGACTTTCGATTTCAGCCTGCGTCTGCGCATTCGCCGATTCCACCGAACGCCGCACGCGGCCAAAAAGATCGAGTTCCCACGATGCGTCGAAGCCGTCCTGAAACAGCGTGACCGGACCGGTCGCGGAATCGAGTCCCTGACGGATCTGTGCGCCGTTCGCGCCGAGACCGTCGAGCTTGTCGTACACGCCTTGCGATTCGAGCAGGCCTTTCAAGCCGAGTTGCTGACGCTTCACGCTCGCATTCGCGCTCAACTGCGGCAAGCCCTGCGCCGCCGCCGACACGCTCTCTTCCCGCGCCGCCGCGATGCGCAGCACCGCGCTCTGCAAATCGAGATTGCCCGCGATGGCGCGTTCGATCAGCGCATCGAGCGTCGCATCGTTGAACTGCTTCCACCAGCGCGGATCGGGATCGGCGGAAGTCTGCGCCGTCGATGGCGCGTCGGCATGGGGCACGCGCGGATCGTCCGGCGCGTTCTGCGCGCGCTGCGTGTCGCGCCAGTTATCGGGAACATCGGCTTTCGGCGGCGTGAAATCCGGGCCGACCGCGCACGCGCTCAATGCGAGCGCGAACATCGGAATGAACGGAATGATTGGACGCAGCTTCATCTCAATGCCCTCCCGCCTGGCCCGAAGCCTTCACGGGCGAAAAGAAAAACGTGAGCGGTATGAACATGAACGCGAAGATCGCGCACGCGGCGAACACGTCGAGATACGCGAGGATGGTCGCCTGCGATACGAGCGTCTTGTACATCTGCCCGGTCGCGGCGGACATCGCTTGCGACATCGTCTGGCCACTGTCCATCAGCGTGCGCGCGATGCGTTGCACCGACTCGTTGTACGGCTGATTGAGCGGCGTCAGATGCTCGACCATATGCGCCATGTTCGCCTGCGTGCGCTCGCGGATCATCGCGGTCGCGAGCGAGATGCCGATCGATCCCGCGACGTTGCGAAACATCGTGAAGAGCGCGGAGGCATCGTTGTTGAGCGACTTCGGCAGTGACAGATACGCCAGCGTCGTGACCGGCACGAACAGAAAGCCGATGCCGATGGATTGCGCGCTGCGCATCTTCGTCAGCGTCACGTAATCGACGTTCGGCACGAGATGATGCGAATACAAGAGCGCGCATCCCATCAGAAAGAAGCCGAACGCGACGAGAAAGCGCGTCTGAATCACGTTCATCAGCTTGCTGACGACGGGAATCAGGAACACGATGCAGATCGCGCCCGGCGAGAGCACGAGGCCCGCGAGCGTCGCCGTGTAGCCGAGCTGCTGTTGCGCGAGCTGCGGTATCAGCACGGCGCTGCCGTACAGCACCGATGCGAATCCGACGATAGCCGCCGAACCGAGCGCGAAGTTGCGATCTTTCATCACGCGAAGATCGACGACGGGCCGCTTCGCGTACAGCAGCCAGAATGTCGCGCCGACGATGCCTACCGCCGCGAGCACCGCGAACGTCACGATGAAGTTCGACGCGAACCAGTCGTCGTCCTCGCCGCGATCGAGAAATACTTGCAGACAGCCGAGCCCGAGCGCGATGAGGCTGATGCCGACCACATCGATGCCGATCTTCTTCGGGTCTTGCCGTTTTTCCCACGGCGGATCTTCGACGAACTGCATCACCGCGATGGTCGTCAGCACGCCCACCGGCACGTTGATGAGAAAGACCCAGCGCCAGGTGAAGTTATCGGTGATCCAGCCGCCGAGCGTCGGTCCGAGCACCGGCGCGACGACGATCGCGACCGCCGAGATCGAGAACGCGCGGCCGCGCTGCTCGGGCGGAAAGGTATCGAGAATGATCGATTGCTGGCTCGGTTGCAGGCCGCCGCCGAAGAAGCCCTGCAGAATCCGGAAGACGATCAGTTCACCGAGATTCGACGCGATGCCGCACATGAACGAGCAGACCGTGAACGCCCCGATGCAGATGAGAAAGTAGCGCTTGCGCCCGAGTATCTTCGAGAAGTACGCCGAAAGCGGCAGCACGATGCCGTTCGCGACGAGATAGGACGTGAGTGTCCACGTCGCTTCGTCGTAGCTCGCGGACATCGTGCCGGAAATGTGCGGCAGCGCGACGTTCACGATGGTCGTGTCGAGCACTTCCATGAACGCCGCAAGCGTGACGACCACGGCGATGAGCCACGGATTCGCGCTCGGCTTCCAGCCGCTGTGGTCGTGTTCCGCGGTGCTGTCGCTCATGATGTCAATGGCGCAGCATGACGGTCGGCACGACCGAAAGCCCGAGCGGCAGCGATGTGCCCGGCTTCAATCCATCGTCGATGACGATCTTCACCGGCACGCGCTGCACGATCTTCACGAAGTTGCCCGTCGCGTTTTCGGCGGGGAACGCGGAGAAGCGCGAGCCGCTGCCGAGCTGCACGCTGTCGACGTGGCCGTGCAGCTTCATGTCGGGATACGCATCGACGTCGATATCGACCTTGTCGCCCGGCTGCATCCGATCCAGTTGCGACTCCTTGAAGTTCGCGCTGATCCAGACGCGCGTCGTGACGAGCGAAAGTATCGACGTGCCCGCCTGCAGGAACGTGCCGTATTGCACGTTGCGCTTCGTGATCCAGCCATCGGCGGGCGCGCGCAGTTCGGTGTACGAGAGATTCAGTTGCGCCGATTCGACTTGCGCCTGCGCCTGCCGCACTTGCTGACGCCGCTCCTCGACGGTCGCCACGACTTGCGCGATCTGCTGCGGCACGAGGCTCGCGGTGCGGACCTGCGCACGCGCCTGCGCGACGTTCGCCTGCGCGCTCTTTTGCTGGGCGTCCGCGGTGTCGATGTTTTGTTGCGACGTCGCGCGGATATCGACGGAATGCTGCCGCTCGTACGCCGCGCTCGCCTGCGCGAGATTGGCGCGCGCGTTGAGCTCCTGCGCCTGGGCCTCTGCGAGCTGCGCTGGATACTGCACGCGCGCCACTTCGAGCTGCGTTTGCGCCGCGTGCAGTTGCGCCTGCGCGAGACCGAGCTGCGCGTTGGCCTGATCGAGTTGCGCCTGATAATCGCGCGGATCGATCCTGATGAGCAGATCGCCTTTGTGCACGAAGCGGTTGTCGTCGATGTGCATCGTCACGACATAGCCCGATACCTTCGGCGCGATCGTGACGGCATCGCCGTCGGTGTAGGCGTCGTCGGTGCTGACCTGATTGCGCGTCAGGAACCACCAGACGAACGCGCCGATCGCCAGCACCACGACGACGACGCCCAGAATGATCAGCGGCTTTTTGCCGGGCTTCTTGCGCGCTTTGTCTTCCGCTTTGTCTTCCGCTTTGTCGCCGTCGTCTTTCGCGTCCTTGCGAACATTCTCGCGCGCTTCGTCTTGAGTATCGGAGTCGTCTCGGTCTGACATCGCCGCTCGCTATCGGGTAATCGGATGAGTCCCGGACGAACGCCGGGCGAAGTTGCGCGAATGCCGGAGCGCTCGGACGCTCGATCAAGGCATTCGGAAGGCACACGATCAGCAAACGGTATTCCCTTACGGTTTCGATACGCGCAGGCGCAGCGGCGCGGGCGCAATGGCCAGCGATCCAGTCGCTTTGTAAAAGATGCAATTGCGCGCTCATTTCCCGCTAACTTTGCGAGCCGATCATCCGCTCTGAACCAAACAGACGGAGACTCATCATGTACAAGCACATTCTCGTCGCGGTCGGCACGAGCCTCAGCGAAAGCGCCCTGACCACCGCCATCACGCGCGCCCGCGACTGCAACGCGCGGCTGACCGCGCTGCACATCGTCGATCAGGCGCCGTGGTGGGCCATCGTCACCGCCGACAGCAATCCGGGCGAAACGCTCGATGTCATCGAGGATCACGCGCGTGCCGTCACGCGCTATGCGGCGCGATTGATCGATAGCGCGGGCATCGACGGCATTGCGCGCAGCGTCACGCAGCCGCTCGACGGCACGAGCGTCGGCGAACTGATCGCGCGCGAGGCGAAGGCGGCGGGCGCGGATCTGATCGTGCTCGGCGGCGAGGCAGAAGCCGGCTGGCGGCACGGCGAAGCGCGTCTGCGCGATGTGGTGTGCTCGCACGCAACATGCGACGTGCTGATCGCGGCGCACGCGAGCGCACCGCTTTCCGCAGGAACCGATCACGCGCGCGTCGCCGCTTCGTCGGCCTGCGCTGGCACGCGCGTATCACATCGTCAGAGCGCGCCGCGCAAGTGAGCTGCAAGCTGCACGATACCGATCGAAATCTGCTTCTCACGTTTCGGATCGAGCCGGCCGACCGGCACGCTCGTCGATACCGCGACGCGCTTGCCCGCCGGCGTCATCCCGACGTAAGCCGCGAAACACGCGAGGCCTTCCGCGACTTCCTCGCGCTCGACCGCGAGACCGCTCGCGCGAATCGACGCGAGTTCGCGCAGTAGCGCCGCGCGCCGCGTGATGGTGCGCGGCGTCACCGCTTCGAGACGGTCGGGCAGGCGCTCGATCACGGCTTCATCGGTCATTCCGGAAAGCAGCGCCTTGCCGAGCGCGCAGCAATGCGCGGGCAGACGCGAGCCGAGATCCGACACGAGCCGCACCGGACGATGCGCGTCCTCGCGCGCGATGTAGACAACCTGCACGCCGTCGAGCACGGCGAGCTGCACGACCTCGTTGTGCTTGTTGATGAACGCGCCGGCGCCTTCGCGAAACGCGGCTTGCAGCTTGTCGTGCCGCACATAGGCGTTGCCGAGCTCGAAGAGACCGACGCCGATCATGTAGCCGTCGTCGCGCTTTTCGATCCATTGCATGCGCGCGAGCGTTTCCAGCATCAGATAAAGCGTGCTGCGCGAGAGGCCGGTTTGTTCCGCGAGCGCGGCCGCACGCACCGGTTTCGCGGCGGCGGCGAGCGCTTCGAGAATGTCGCTGGCGCGGCGCAGCGCGGGAACGTCGTAAGTTTTTTCCATGACCGCATTATTCCAACGGGTTGGACATTTAATCAACCCAATGGACACTCTTCGACACGCGGGCTACGATCGGCATTCCTTTCCCGCCTGTCATCGCATTCATGCAAACCGTCAACGTCTCCTCCTGTCTGCCCGAAGATTTCGCCGACGCCGTGCTGATCGGCCGTGTCTGGCGCCCTGCGCCCGTGAACGGTCCCGCCGTCGTCGCGGTGCGCAAGGGCGAAGTGTTCGACATCACGCGCGCCGCGCCGACCACCGCCGACCTCTTCGATCACGCCGATGCGCTCGACATCGCCCGCAACGCCGAAGGCGAGCATCTCGGCAACGTTCAGGATCTGCTGCAAGCGACGCTCGATGCATCGGCCGGCGGCCTGCGCCTGCTCGCACCCTGCGACGTGCAGGCGGTGAAGGCGTGCGGCGTCACGTTCGCGGTGAGTTTGCTGGAGCGCGTCATCGAAGAGCAGGCGGGCGGCGACGCAAGCCGCGCGCAGGAAGTGCGCGACACGATCAACAAGCTGATCGGCGCGGATCTGTCGAAGATCGAGCCCGGCTCGGACGCCGCGATGAAGCTGAAGGCCGAACTGGAGCGTCGCGGCGCGTGGTCGCAATACATGGAAGTGGGCATCGGGCCGGACGCGGAAGTGTTTTCGAAGTCGCAGCCGATGTCGTCGGTCGGGTTCGGCGCGGATGTCGGCCTGTATCCGACGTCGAAATGGAACAACCCGGAGCCGGAGATCGTGCTGGCGGTGAATGCGCGTGGCGAGATCGTCGGCGCGACGCTCGGCAACGACGTGAATCTGCGCGATATCGAAGGCCGCAGCGCGCTGTTGCTGGGCAAGGCGAAGGACAACAACGCGTCGTGCGCGATCGGCCCGTTCGTGCGTCTTTTCGACGAGCGCTTCACGCTGGATTCGGTGCGCGCGACGAGCGTGTCGCTGCGCATCGAAGGCGCGGACGATGGCTTCGTGCTCGAAGGCGTGAGCCACATGAGCGAAATCAGCCGCGATCCGGCGGATCTCGTCACGCAGACGCACGGCGCGCATCATCAGTATCCGGATGGATTCATGCTGTTCCTCGGCACGATGTTCTCGCCGATCAAGGACCGCGACACCGAAGGCGGCGGCTTCACGCATCATCTCGGCGATGTCGTGACGATCTCGACGCCCAGTCTCGGCGCGCTCGTCAATACGGTGAAGCTGTCGACGGAAATCGAGCCGTGGACGTTCGGGGTGCGGGCGCTGTATCGGAGTCTTGCGGCGCGGGGGCTGGTTTAACGCGCTCTAAGAAGCCCCGAACCGAAACCCCTTCGCTGCCCCTCTCGTCACCAGTTGCACCGGCGTTTCCATATACGGCGACAAGTCTCTCTGCCGCCGCTTCTCCACGAGCGCCTTCACCGCGACATCCAGACCGAACACCGCCTGCCGCGCGCCGAATTGCTCGACGGTCGCAAGCAGGCGGCCGTCGTCGAGCATCGGCTGCACGGTTTCGATGTTGTTGTAGCCCGTTACCAGCACGCGGCCCCTTTTTCCGGCGATGCGGATCGCGTCGATCGCGCCCATCGCGATGTTGTCGTTCGCGCAGAGCAAGCCGCGCAAGTCCGGATGCGCATAGAGCATCTCCAGCGCACTCGCCTTGCCGCTCACGAGGGTCCAGTCGCCGCTGTCCACGGCGGCGATACGCATGCCCGCCGCGTTCATCGCGTCCGTGAAGCCGACCGTGCGCTGCTGCGCGTTGCGATCGTTCGCCGGCCCGCCGATGATCCCGACTTCATCGCCCGCCTTCAGCTTCGAGCCGAGATACCCACCGACGAGCCTCGCCCCGCGCCGGCTGTCCGGTCCGACGAACGGAATCGTGACGCGCGCCGCGTCCTGCGCGGCTTCGTCGAAAGGATTGTCGATGGCGATCACGATGATGCCCGCCGCGATCGCCTTCGCCGCCACCGGCAGCAGCGCCTTCGAATCCGCCGGCGCGATGACGATCGCGTTGACCTTCGCTTCGATGAGCGACTCGACGATGTGAATCTGCCCGGCGACGTCGTTGTCAGTGAGCGTGCCGTTCGTCGTGAGATCGAGCTGCGATGCGTAATGGCGCTGATAGTTGCGCGCGCCTTCGATCATCGACACGACGAACGGATCGCCGAGCGACTTCATCACGAGCGCGACGGTCGCCTTGTCCGATGCCGCGCGCACGTCGCGCACGCGCGCGAACGCACACGCGCTCATGGCGCATGCGGCAAGCAGGCGGCGGCGGACGAGGCTCGTCATGAAATTTTGAGACGGATGAAAACGTCCCATTGTAGACGCACGCGACCAGTCGTCCGATGAGGACAAATTCTCAGCGCGAGGCCGCTTCCACGAGCGCGGCCGCGCCGTTATCCGCTGCTTCGACGTTCATTTTTTCCACGCGAGCGCGATGAACTCGGCGCACAGCGCTTCCATGCCGAGCGCGTCTTCATCGTCGAAGCGGTTCGGCACGGGGCTATCGACGTCCCACACGCCGATCAGCGCGCCGTCGCTTCCGACGAGCGGCACGACGATCTCCGAGCGCGACGCCGAATCGCAGGCGATGTGGCCCGGAAACGCGTGCACGTCCGGCACGACCTGCGTGCGCCGTTCGCGCGCCGCCGTGCCGCAGACGCCGCGTCCAAGCGCGATCCGCACGCACGCCGGCTTGCCCTGAAACGGCCCGACGACGAGTTCGGTGCCATCGAACAGATAGAAGCCGGCCCAGTTCAGATCCGGCAGCGTGTGATAGATGAGGGACGAAAAATTCGCCGCGTTGGCGATGAAGTCGGCTTCATCGGCGAGGAGCGCGCGGGCTCGCTGCAGCAGATCGTCGTATTGCGCGGCCTTGGTCGCGTGCGTGGCTTCGGAAATCGAGAACATGAAACGGCGGCCAATGTGTCGAAAAGTGTCGCCGACGATAGCACATCGATCCGCACGACGCTGCGCGCGCCGCGCGTCGAAAGCTGGCTGCAAAGCCGTGTCGCAAAGCTTGGAACTGACGATTGCATCGCCTAGTGTGAAAGCGCACCGGGTCCGCGGTTTGCAATGGTCGCGCAGCGCGTTTCGCATTCCGCTGAACAAAATGCTTCGGGATTTCCCTGCTTTACTTCGCCGCGCCGTCGGTCTTAAATAAATCAACTTGATTTAATTAATGGCCACGACTCGATGGCCGGCTACTTCGGAGACAGCGCGTGAAATCCCCAAGCGGCAGAGGCAGCAATTCCGCGAGCGTGCGCCGGTACAACGAACGTCTGCTGTTGCAGGCGCTGCGGCGCACCGAGCCGGCATCGAAGGCCGATCTCGCGCGTCACGCGAATCTCACGAGCACGGCAGTCGGCAGCATCGTCGAATCGTTAGAAAATGCGGGCCTGATCGAATACACCGGTCGTCGTCTCGAAGGCCAGCGCGGTCAGCCCGCGTCGCTGATCCGGCTCGATCCGCGCGGCGCGTTCGGTATCGGCGTGCGGCTGGATCGCACGGGCATCGAAACGGTGCTCGTGAATTTCGCCGGCGACGTGCTCGCCCGCAGCGCGCTGGACGCCATCCTGCCGCATCCATCCGAAGTGCTCAAAATCGTGCAACGCGACGTCAAAAGCATGCTTCGCCTGCTTTCCGAGCCGGAGCGCGAGCGGCTGACGGGCATCGGCATCGCACAGCCCTTCAATCTCGGCAGCTGGCTGCGCGAACTCGGCCTGCCCGCCGAACGCTTCCGCGCGTGGGACGAAACCGATTTCGCCGATGAACTGGCGCGCACGCTCTCGCTGCCGGTTTTCAGCGAAAACGACGGCAACGCCGCCGCGACGGCCGAGCTTTTCTACGGCCACGGCCGCAGTTGCGACGACTTCGTCTATCTCTTTCTCGGCTCCGCGATTGGCGGCGGCATCGCGATCAACGGCGACTGCCTGCGCGGCGCGTCGGGCAATGCGGGCGACATCGGCGTGATTCCGGTGCCGCCGAGCCGCCTGCCGTCCGCGCCGCAACCGGCCGGCCAGTGGGACATCCTGCTGTCGCGCGCATCGCTGAACGCGCTCGTGCGGCATCTCAACTACTGTGGCGCCGCGGCGGATAACCGCGTCGATCTGCAGGCTTGCATCGAGCGCAGTCTTCCCGCCGTCGACGAATGGATCGACGACTGCATCGAAGCGCTCGCGCCCGCCCTGCGCGCGACGCTCTGCGTGCTCGACGTGCCGATGGTCGTGATCGATTCCGACATCGACGGCGGCCTCCTCGACAAGCTCGTCGCACGTCTGTCGACGACGCTCGCCGCCAACGCGCCCGAAGCGCGCGGCACCCCGACGCTCGTGCGCGGCTCCTTCGGCCCGGATGCGGGCGCGATCGGCGCGGCCACGTTGCCGATGTTCTTCAACTTCTCACCGCGCGCGGCGATCCGCCACGCGGGCATCAAACCGCAGGAGATGAACCATGCCGCATGATGCTTCCAGCCGACCGCCGCTGCTCGAAATGCGCGGCATCAGCAAAACCTTTCCCGGCGTGCGCGCGTTGAACGACGTGCGTCTGTCGGTCTATCCCGGCGAAGTGCATTCGCTGATGGGCGAAAACGGCGCGGGCAAATCCACGCTGATGAAAATCCTCTCGGGCGCGTATCAGGCCGATGCGGGCGGAGAAATCCTGATCGACGGCAAGACCGTCACCATCGACGGGCCGCTCGCCGCGCGCGCGCTCGGCGTCGCGGTGATCTATCAGGAACTGAGCCTCGCGCCGAATCTTTCCGTCGCGGAGAACATTTACGCGGGGCGCGAATTGCGGCGCGGCAGGCTCGTCGATCGCGCGGGCATGGAGCGCGGCTGCACCGACGTGCTCAAGCGTCTCGGTGCGAACTTCAAGCCGCATACGCTCGTGGGCGACCTGTCGATCGCGGAGCGGCAACTCGTCGAAATCGCGCGCGCCGTGCATGCTCACGCGCGCATCCTCGTGATGGACGAGCCGACCACGCCGCTCTCCTCGCGCGAAACCGATCGCCTGTTCGAGCTCGTGCGGCAACTGCGCGAGGAAGGCATCGCGATCATCTACATCAGTCATCGGATGGCGGAGATTTATGAACTGAGCGACCGCGTTTCGGTGCTGCGCGACGGCGCGTACGTCGGCACGCTGATGCGCGACGAACTCTCCGCCGACAGCCTCGTCAAGATGATGGTCGGCCGCGACATCTCCGGCTTCTACAAGAAGCAGCACGCGCCTTACGATCCGGGCAACGTCGTGCTGTCCGTGCGCGATATGGCGGACGGCAATCGCGTGAAAGGATGCAGCCTCGATCTGCACAAGGGCGAAGTGCTGGGCATCGCGGGACTCGTCGGCGCGGGACGCACGGAGTTCGCGCGTCTGATCTTCGGCGCGGAACCGGCGATACGCGGCGAAGTGTCGATGCACGGGAAGCCGCTCAAGCTGCGCACGCCGCGCGACGCGATCGATGCCGGTCTCGTCTATCTGACGGAAGACCGCAAGGGCCAGGGCCTCTTCCTCGACATGAGCGTGCGCGACAACATCAATATCACCGTCGCCGGACGCGATGCGAACGCCGGCGTGATGGACCTGCCGCGCGGCAACGCGCGCGCGAAGGACGCGATCGCCGCGCTGACCATCCGCGTGCCGAACATGCGCGTGAACGTGGGCGCGCTGTCAGGCGGCAATCAGCAGAAGGTGCTGCTGTCGCGCCTGCTCGAAACCAAGCCCGAAGTGCTGATTCTCGACGAGCCGACACGTGGCGTCGATATCGGCGCGAAGTCGGAGATTTATCGAATCATCAACGATCTCGCGCGGTCGGGCGTCGGCGTGATCGTCATCTCGAGCGAGCTGCCGGAAGTGATCGGCGTGGCGGACCGCGTGCTCGTGATGCGCGAAGGCGAAATCGCGGGCGAACTCGGCGGCCATTCGGGCAAGCCGATTTCGCAGGAAGGGATCATCGAACTGGCGACGGGCTCGAAGGTCGCGCTCGATCAGGCGGCTTAAAGGATATCTGGAGAGAGACATGGCTAACACGACGAAACACCACGACAGCGCGCCGGTTGCGAAGGCGGAGAGCGTATCGCAGCGGCAGAACCGCATCGAGCATCGCGAACGCATGCAGGTGCTGATGCGAACCGCGGGCATGCTGCCCGTGCTGATCCTGCTGTGCATCGGCTTCGGCATCGTCACCGACGGCTTCTTCAGCTTCCAGAATCTGTCGATCGTCACGCAGCAGGCATCGATCAACATCGTGCTCGCGGCGGGCATGACCTTCGTGATTCTGACGGGCGGCATCGACTTGTCGGTCGGCTCGATTCTCTCGGCGGGCGCGGTCGCCGCACTGCTCGCATCGAACATTCCGGGATGGGGATGGCTCGGCATTCCCGCCGCGCTCGCCGTCGGTCTCGGCTTCGGCGTCATCAACGGATTGCTGATCGCGCTGCTCAAGCTGCCGCCGTTCATCGTGACGCTCGGTTCGCTGACCGCCGTGCGCGGTATCGCGCGGCTCATCGGTCACGATACGACGATCTTCAATCCGCAATTGCCGTTCGCGTTCATCGGCAACGACACGCTCTTCGGCGTGCCCTGGCTCGTCATCATCGCGCTGCTCGTCGTGCTGGTGTCGTGGTTCATCCTGCGACGCACGGTGCTCGGACTGCGCATCTATTCGGTCGGCGGCAATCCGGAAGCGGCGCGTCTTTCCGGCATCAAGGTGTGGGGCATCCAGCTTTTCGTCTACGCGATCTCGGGCCTGCTCGCCGGTCTCGGCGCCGTGATGTCGGCCGCGCGTCTCTACGCCGCGAACGGTTTGCAACTCGGCCAGTCGTATGAACTCGACGCCATCGCCGCGGTCATTCTCGGCGGCACGAGCTTCGTCGGCGGCGTGGGTTCGATCGTCGGCACGCTGGTCGGCGCACTCATCATCGCGGTGCTCTCCAACGGCCTCGTGCTGCTCGGCGTGTCGGATATCTGGCAGTACATCATCAAGGGCCTCGTGATCATCGGCGCGGTGGCGCTCGATCGTTACCGTCAGCGCGGCTCGGCTCGCACCTGATCTGGCTAAACCGGGCGCATTCGGGTCCGCTTGCGCCCGCCCTCAAAAATATGGACCACCCCGGAGACAACAACATGCGCAAACACAACAAGCTTTTCGCCAGCGTCGCACTCGCTCTCGGTTTCACGATGTCGCTATCCGCGCACGCCGCCGACAAGCAGTTGAAGTCCATCGGCATCACGGTCGGCTCCCTCGGCAATCCGTACTTCGTGACGATCTCGAAGGGCGCGGAAGCGAAGGCCAAGACGCTCAATCCGAACGTGAAGGTGACGGCTGTTTCGTCGGATTACGACATGAACAAGCAGTTCACGCAGATCGACAATTTCATTTCGGCGAAGGTCGACATGATCCTGCTGAACGCCGTCGATCCGAAGGCGATCGAGCCGGCGGTGAAGAAGGCGCAGAAGGCGGGCATCGTCGTGGTCGCGGTGGACGTCGCGGCGGCCGGCGCGGACGCGACCGTGCAGACCAACAATGTGCAGGCCGGCGAGATTGCCTGCGATTATCTGGCGAAGAAGCTCAACGGCAAGGGCAACGTGGTGATCGAGAACGGGCCGCAAGTGTCGGCGGTGATCGATCGCGTGAACGGTTGCAAGAGCGTGCTCGCGAAGAACCCGGGCATCAAGGTACTTTCCGACGATCAGGACGCGAAAGGCTCGCGCGAAGGCGGCATGAACGCGATGCAGGGTTATCTGACGCGTTTCCCGAAGCTCGACGGCGTGTTCGCGATCAACGATCCGCAAGCGATCGGCACGGACCTCGCGGCGAAGCAACTGCATCGGAACAACATCGTGATTACGTCGGTGGATGGCGCGCCCGATATCGAAACCGCGCTCAAGACCGACACGATGGTTCAGGCGTCGGCGAGCCAGGATCCGTGGGCGATGGCGCAGCAGGCGGTGAGCGTCGGCTACGATCTGATGAACGGCAAGAAGCCCGCCAACTCGACGATCCTGCTGCCGTCGACGCTCGTCACGCGCGACAACGTCGGCAGCTATAAGGGATGGTCGTCGCCGCGATGAGCGACACCGTCGCTATTTGATCGGCACCACGCGCAGCGCGCTCGGCTTGTCCGGCGCGCTCGACCGATCCACGACGACGAGCCGTTTGCGCGCGACGTCCACCGCCACGCCGCGCGGCGATTGCAGATCGTCGGCGATGACCGTCGCGCGGCCGCGCTTCGAGATGCTGCATACGGCGTGCGCGCCGCATTTCGTGAAGAGCCGGCCGTCGGGCGTCGCGGCCATCAGGTCGGGCGCATCGACCGTCGCGAAGACATCGCTCGCCGGCACGGGCGCGCTCGCCGCCCGCGCCGACTGCAAGTCCACCTGATAGATGCGGTTCGCGGCCTGATCGCTGATGTAGAGCGTGTCGCCGACCGTAGCCAAGCCGACCGGCTTGCCCAATCCGGTGACGATGTCGCGCTCGATCACCTGCCGCGGCGCCGTGCCACGCGTAATCACGCTGACGCCGCCTTCTGCCGGCGCGCCACCCTCCTCCATGAACCAGCTCGACAGAAACGTGCCGCCATCGAGCACGAGCAGGCCGACACGCCGCCGCGCGGAATTCGTGTCCGATGCGAGCGCGACCTGACCGCTCGGCGCGACATCGTAGATCGCGGCCGACGTGCCGAAGCCGAATTGCTCGACGAGCAGATGACCGTTCGGCGCGAACGCGATCTGGCTCAGGCTCGTGCGTTCGCCCTCGGCTGCCGGAATGCGCGCGTAGAGCGAAAACGCGGGCGCGTCCTCTTCGCCGATATGCGACGTCATCACGACGCCGTTGGTCCGGTCGTCGGTGACGAACACGGCGCCGTCCGAATCGCGCACTGCGACGCCGTTTGGCGTGCCCGCGAGCGGGACGGTTTGCACGGCCGCGTCCGGCGGGACGGAGCCGCACGCCGCGAGGAACATCGTCATTGCGATTGCCGCCATCAGCCGACGCTTCATGCACTTCTCCCGTCGATGAGCCCGGCGCAAGGGCGTCGGACCGAACGACCAATATAGCGCGGCTTGCGACAGGTCAATCCGGCGAAGCGTCGTATCCGCGCTTGAATGCGGACGCCCGGGCCGGCCGTTCCCATGCCGCCAGCCGTTGCAGCGCGACGAGTCCGAGCAGCGCGAGCGCGAGTCCCAACGTGAAATCAGCGTGTACGCCCGCACGGTCGACGATCGTGCCGCCGACCGCCGATCCCACCGCAATCGCCACCTGGATGATGCTCACGAACATCGCGGAACCCGCTTCGGGCAAGTCCGCCGTGCCGCGCTGAATCCACACGCTGAAGCACAGCGGCAAGGCGCCGAACGCAATGCCCCACAGCAGCATCCCCGCCGTTTCGCCGATGATCGAGTGCTCCAGCAGCAGCATCGACGAAATCGCGCCGAGCAGCAGCAACACCATCGCGGCGACCGACTTCTTGAGATGACCGGAGACGACCATCGACATCAGCGCATTCGAGAAGAAGCCGACGAGGCCGAAGCCGAAGAGCAGCAGCGTGATCGTGCTCAACGAGAAGTCCTGTTCGAGCAGCGGCGCAATGTACGTGTAGGTCGAGAAATGCGCGCCGAAAACGAGCGCGACCATCAGCATGCTCAATCGCGTGTGAGGACGCGCGAGCAGCTTTCTGAAATCGGCGATGCGCAACGCCGATGCCGACGGCAACGAAGGCACGAGCAGCGCCTGTGCAATCAGCGCCACGGCGACGAGTCCCGCCGTCGCCGCGAACGAGAAACGCCACGACGCGAACGACGCGATGAACGTGCCGAGCGGCACGCCGACGACCGTCGCGAGCGTCACGCCGGTCAGAATGGTCGCGGTGGCCTTCGCTGCATCTTTCGGCTGCACGAGTCGCGGCGCGGCGGCGGTCGCCAAAGTCCAGAAGCCGCCCAACGCGGCGCCGAGCATGGCGCGGCCCGCGAGCATGACCGGCAGATTGTTCGCGACGGCGCTGACGAGGTTCGCGATCAGAAGGACGGCGGTGAGGAGCAGGAAGACATATCGCCGATCCATTCGGCCCGCGCTGACGATGAGCGTCGGGGCGAATATCGCGGCCATGACGCCGGGCGTCGTCACCATGAGACCCGCGACGCCGGGCGACACGCCGAGATCGTGCGCGATCTGCGGCAGCAAGCCGACGGGCAGGAATTCGGCCGTCACGAACGCGAACGCGCTCACGGCCACGGCGATGACGGCGAGCCATTGGCGCATCGACGTCGAACGTCCTTCCGGCGATGCTGCAATTGCTGGTGTATCGATTTGCATGATGGCACTGAGGCTAGATTGGAGTTGGCCACTTTAAGCGCGCTTCCAATCGGGAAAAAGCCGTGTGCCTTGAACAGAGATGCCGGCGCGGACGAACAATGTCCGCGCCGGCTGGTGAATCAGCCCTGCACGAATGCGAGCAGGTCTGCGTTGAGGACGTCCGCGTTGACGGTCAGCATGCCGTGCGAGAAGCCCGGATACGTCTTCAGCGTGCCGTTCTTCAGCAGCTTGATGGACTTCAGCGCGGCATCGGCGATCGGCACGATCTGGTCATCCTCGCCATGCAGAACGAGCGTGGGGACGGAGATCGACTTGAGATCTTCGGTCTGATCCGTTTCCGAGAACGCCTTGATGCCCTCGTAGTGCGCCTTGGCGCTGCCCATCATGCCCTGACGCCACCAGTTCTGGATGACGCCCTGATGCACCGTCGCGCCCGGGCGGTTGAAGCCGTAGAACGGACCTGCGGGCACATCGACGAAGAACTGCGCGCGGTTGTCCGCGAGCCCTTTGCGCAAACCGTCGAAGACGTCGATAGGCAGGCCTTCCGGGTTGGCTTCCGTCTTCAGCATGAGCGGCGGCACAGCGCTCACGAGGACCGCCTTCGCGACGCGTCCCGCCGGTTCGCCGTGCTTCGCGACATAGCGGGCGACTTCACCGCCGCCCGTCGAATGTCCGATATGGATTGCGTTGCGCAGATCGAGCGCCTCGACGACCGCGAAGGCGTCGGCGGCGTAGTGATCCATGTCGTGACCGTCCGAGACTTGCGACGAGCGGCCGTGTCCGCGCCGGTCGTGCGCGATCACGCGATATCCCTTCTGGACGAAAAACAGCAATTGCGCGTCCCAATCGTCGGAAGAAAGCGGCCAGCCGTGATGGAAAACGATGGGCTGCGCGTCCTTCGGGCCCCAATCCTTGTAGAAAATTTCGACGTTATCTTTGGTCGTGACGAACGGCATGACAATCCTCTCTCGTTGATGGGATGGAGCGGGATGCCGGCTGGGCGGATCGCTCAGCCGGCTGCGACGTTCTCGCGGGTAGAACAGTACACGTTTGCCCATTTTGTTGCCCAATCGTGCGCCGGGCATGCCGATTATGTGCGGACAGAAATGTCATCGGTGCGACATCGTAATATATTCCCGGATATAGCCCATTTCGCGCGACCCCATGTTTCGAGGAATCATGTCGTCATGGAGCGAGAGCAATTCGAGTAGCCCATATATCGAGATCGGCGGCGCGGTGCAAAGGCCGCTGACGCTCGATGTCGCCGCAATGCGCGAATTCGGGCGCGTGAGCATCGAACCGTTCGATCTCGTGTGCTTTTCGACGGGCCGCTACATTCGACCGATGGGAAGCTATCGCGGCGTGCCATTGCGCGTGCTGCTCGACGCCGCGGGCGTGCGCCGGCCGGACAACACCGATTTCAAGCGCACCGTGTTCCTCGCGCACGCGCACGATGGCTATGCGGTGACGTTCTCCTGGCACGAGCTTTTCAATACGCCGATCGGCGCGCAGGTGATTGTCGCGTATGAGTGCGAGGATCGGGAACTTGGCATCGAGGACGGATTGCCGGTGCTCGTTTCCGGCGCGGACACGGTGCGCGCGCCGCGCCATCTGAAGCGCCTCGTGCGCGTCGATGCCCACGTTCTGGGTGCGTCGCATCGATGAACGGATCGGCCGATCGCATGCTGTTCGCGCGGGAAATCGGCGCGACGATCACTTCGGCGAAGGAAGTCGCGCTTGCGCGAGGCGTTGAGACGACGTGTGCGCCGGGTTGTCCGCGATGTGAGGTTTTGTGATCCGGTATCCGGACACGCCCTAGATCGCCGCGCACAGACCGGGACTCGCGCTCGTTCGTTCCAAACTCAGAATTTCCCCACTCGAATAAACGCCTCGCATCTCGCGAGGCGTTTCTTCTTTCAGAGTTATCCGTATGAATTTTCAGTTAAGGATGGCTGAAAATTCGGAGTTCTCTGCCGCTAAGCAGTGGCGCGCAGACGCTGACCCCGCCGACTCAATCCCGAAAAGAATCATGAATAAGGGTTTTTACAAACTCGTCTATAGCCGCGTGCGGCATATGCTCGTCGCCGTCGCGGACTTCGCCAGCGCTCATCGCACCGCGCCCGGCGCGCGTCGTCCCGCGACGCGCTCTCATCACGCCGGGCCCGTGCCCGCATTGCGCGCGCTCGTTCTCGCCGCGATGGTCCTTATCGGCAATGTCATCCTAAGCGCGCCGTCAATTGCGCAGATAGTCGCGGTGCCCGGCTCGGGCGCTCAAGTCATACAGACGCAAAACGGGTTGCCGCAAGTCAATATCTCGCGACCCAGTTCGGCGGGCGTGTCGGTCAACAATTATTCACAATTCGACGTCCAGCGCCAGGGCGCGATTTTGAATAACGCTGCAACCATCACGCAGACGCAACAGGCCGGATACGTGAATGGCAATCCGAATCTGACGCCCGGTCGTGAGGCGCGGATCATCGTCAATCAGGTGCAGAGTAATTCGCCGTCGCAATTGCGCGGGTATCTCGAAGTGGCGGGATCGCGCGCAGAGGTGGTCGTCGCGAATCCGCAAGGGATTCGGGTCGACGGCGCGGGTTTCATTAATACGTCCCGAGCCGTGTTGACGACCGGAACGCCGAATTTCGGGCCATCGGGGAATCTGACGGGCTTCAACGTCACAGGCGGGACGATCACGGTACAAGGCGCCGGTCTCAATGTGACGAACGTCGATCAGGTCGATCTGTTGAGTCGCGCTATTCAAGCCAACGCGGCGATTTATGCGAACAACCTTAACGTGGTCGCGGGCGCGAATCAGATCGATCACGACACGCTCAACGCTACGCCGATCGCGGGCACCGGTCCGGCGCCGTCGGTGGCGATCGACGTCGGCGCGCTCGGTGGCATGTATTCGAATCGCATCTATCTGACATCCAACGAATACGGTGTGGGCGTCAGCAATCGCGGGATTCTGGCGGCGCAGGCCGGCGATCTGACGCTCAAGTCCAATGGCCAGCTCGTGCTCGCCGGAACGACGAACGCAAGCGGGAGCATGAGCGTATCGGCGCGCGATGGCATCGATAACAGCGGCGTGACGTATGCTCAGCGCGACGTGATCGTCGCGACATCGGGCGCGCTGACGAACAGTGGCACGCTCGCGGCGCAGCGGAATACGAGCGTCAATGCGGGCAGCGTCGCATCGACTGGAACGCTCGGCGCGGGCGTCAATCAGGATGGCACGGTCGCGCAAGGCGGCGATTTGACCGTTCTGGCTTCGGGCGCACTGAATGCGACTGGCCGGAACGTCGCGGGCGGCAACGCGACGCTTGCGGCCAGCAGCCTCAATCTCGCAAGCAGCCAGACGGCGGCAAACGGGAACGTGTCGCTCGCAGCGAACGGGGGCGACCTGAATCTATCCGGCGCGACGACGAGCGCCGGCGGGTCGATCAACGCCGACGCGACGGACGCGCTCATCAACGACCACGGCACGATGACCGCCGGCAACGGCCTGACGCTCAACGTGGGCCGTGTGTCGAATCAAAGCGGTCAGGTTTCGGCGCATGGGCCGCTCGTCATCCAGTCGGCTGGGCAGATTGCCAATCAGCGCGGCTCGTTCGTATCTGACGGCACAATGCAGGTGCGCGGCGGCGTCATCGCGAACAGCCAGGGGACGATGCAAAGCGCTGCGGCCCTGTCGGTATCGGGTACATCGCTCGACAACACCGCGGGGCGCATCGTCAATCTCTCTACCCGATCATCGACCGTCCGCGATGACCACCTCGCGCCTCCCGTCAGCCCGAGCCACATGCATGTCGCAAACACGGCCTTGCATATTCCCCGCTGCCGTCCTATCCGGACAACCGATAACGCCCGCAAGCCCCTCGTCAAACGCCCCTCCGATTTCCTTCGTGTATCCTCTCGGGCATGGCGACGACCCTGAAAACACCGGAAAACGCATCAGACACCGACGCGGCGAACCAGCCGATCGAAGTGCGCTTTCGCATGCGCATCACGAAAGGCGAGACCATCGCCATCGGTCCGGGCAAGGTGTCGCTGCTCGAAGCGGTGCGCAAGCACGGCTCGATATCGGCGGCGGCGCGCAGCCTCGACATGTCGTACCGGCGCGCGTGGCTGCTCATCGACGAGCTCAATCGCTCGCTCAAATCGCCCGCGACCATCTCCGAACAAGGCGGGCAAAGCGGCGGCGGCTGCGTGCTGACGCCCGTCGGCGAAAGCATCGTGCGGCTTTATCGCGATGTCGAAACACAGGCGCAAGCCGCGTGCGCCGAGCAGATCGAATCGCTCACGCAGTTGCTCAAGCCCTAACCGTGTCGTAAGCAGAACGCCGACGGCGGCGGCGCGCTCGCCTGACCGCCACGCGCGCCAATCGTGAGCCGTCCGACGAACTCCACGAAACTCGCGACGCTCGCGGTGCGCAACGGCGAATACTCGACGCCATGCCGGTCGCAGACGCGCTTGAGCATGCTCATCGAATCGTGATCGATGCAATCGACGGGAAACAGCACGACATCCGCGTTCGGCAGCGCGGCCGCGAGCAAGCCCTTGCGATCTTCGATGCCGCCGTCATGGACGATCAGCTCGCCGCCCGCGGCCTCCACCAGCGCCTTCAGCACCGCATTCGAATTCGGCCTTCCGCCGACATAGACGATGCGCCTGCCGCTCACCCATTCCATCGCGCGTCGGCGCACGTCGGGGCGATCGCAGGCACCGAGCGTCGCGCGTTCCAGCGCCGCGCACTCGGCCTGTACGACCTTCAGCAGCGCCTGAACTTCGCCCAGCTTGTTGCGCAATGCGCGTGTCTCGTCCTCGTCCCGGAGCGCGCGCTGCTCGGCGGCTTCGCGGCGGCTCGTGTGCAGCGCGAGCCTGCGTTCACCGTCCTCGATTTTTTCGCGCAGGCGCTCGACTTCGGCTTCGAGCTGCGCCGTCGGCATATCCGCCTTGCGTTGCCCGAACGCTGCGAGTTGCAGCGCGTGCTCGCTCGCCTGTCTGACGGACGCATCGCGTTCCGCGCTCAGTTCGAAAAGACGCGCCTGCTGCCGATCGATCTTTTCCCTAAGCTCCTGATTCTCCGCTTCGAGCGCGACGAGCCGCCGGATATCCGCGCGATTCGCCGCGCCGACGAGATGCGACAGCATATGAAGTTCGCCGAACGCGGACTGGCGCACTGCAATCGTCGCGTGCGGATGCGACATCACCGCCCAGTACGCGGGCGGAATATCGCCGGACTTCAGCGCCTCGTTCCACAGATCGAGCAGCGCCTGCGTATCGCGCGCGGCGTCAAAACGGCGGATCGCGCCTGAATAGCGTTCGTCGAGCGCCTTGTTCAGCGCCTTCGCGCCCGCGCCGCCCGCAATCGCGAGTTCGACAGCGGCGTGATGAATCTCCAGATCGCTCGCGTGATGGCGGTCGAGATCGGTGAATTTGGGCACGAGCTTGCGTAGCTCGCCCGTCGAAAGACAAGTGCCGATCACCGAGCAATGCAGATGCGAATCCAGTTCGGCAAGACGCGCGCGACGACGCGAGGCGCGAAGATCGGATTCGGTCGGCTGACAGCACGCATCGCGTAGGCCGGGCGCGCTCGAGCGTGCAAGTTGAAACGGAGGGGTCCGCATGATCACCTCGTGCTTTCGTGTTCCGCAATATACCATCGAATATAACGATGACTCAAAGCCGAGGCGATGCGCGAGTCGAGGGCCGTATCCCGCGCGCGCGGTCCGGACACGGCGTATCCTTGTGTCCTTCGGCGCGTCAGGCCGGCCGGACAAGGCCGCGTCCGCAAGGCACGCAGCCGGACATTTCCCATCGCGACGAATTGCTCAACAGGAGAATCTGAATGGCCAGGGTTGAAGTCAAGGTTCCGCAGCTTTCCGAATCCGTCACCGAAGCGACGATGTTGCCGTGGAAGAAAAATGCGGGCGACGCCGTGGCGCAGGACGAAATCCTCATCGAGCTGGAAACGGACAAGGTCGTGCTCGAAGTGCCCGCGCCATCGGCCGGCGCGATCGTGGAAGTGCTGAAGAAGGCAGGCGACATCGTTCACGCGGACGAAGTCATCGCGGTCATCGATACGGACGCGAAGGCATCGGCATCGGCGCCCGCGTCTGCACCCGCTCCCGCTCCCGCGTCTGCCCCGGCGCCTGCGCCTGAAAAGCCCGCCGCCGCGTCAGGTCAGAAGGCCGATTTCGACGTGATCGTCATCGGCTCCGGGCCCGGCGGCTATATCGCCGCGATCCGCGCCGCGCAGCTCGGCCGCAAGGTGGCGTGCGTCGAGGAATGGATCAACCACGCCGGCAAGCCGAAACTCGGCGGCACCTGTCTGAACGTCGGCTGCATTCCGTCGAAGGCGCTGCTCGCGTCATCGGAGCAATTCGAGAAGGCGCAACTCCACTTCGACGAGCTCGGCATCAACCTGGACAACCTTTCCGTCGATGTCGGCAAGATGGTCGGCCGCAAGGAAGCGATCGTCGAGAAGATCACGGGCGGCGTCGAGTTCCTCTTCCGCAAAAACAAGATCACTTGGATCAAAGGTCACGGCAAGCTCGCGGGCAAGGACGGCGCGAACTTCAGGATCGACGTCGGCGGTGAAACGCATACCGCGCAGCATGTGATCATCGCGACGGGCTCGAAGGCGCGGCATCTGCCGAACGTGCCGGTCGACAACAAGATCGTCTCCGACAACGAAGGCGCGCTCGCCTTCACGTCCGTGCCGAAGAAGCTCGCCGTGGTCGGCGCGGGCGTGATCGGGCTGGAGCTCGGCTCCGTGTGGCGCAGGCTGGGCGCGGAAGTGACGATTCTCGAAGCGCTGCCCGAATTCCTCGGCACGACCGACTCCGCGCTGCAAAAGGAGGCCGCGAAGCTCTTCAAGAAGCAAGGTCTCACGATTCATCTCGGCGTGAAAATCGACGGCGTGAAGACGACGGATTCGAGCGTCTCGATCTCCTACAAGGACAAGGACGGCAACGCGCAGACGCTCGACGCGGATCGTCTGATCGTGTCGATCGGCCGCGTGCCGAACACGGACGATCTCGGTCTCGATTCCATCGGCTTGTCGGTCGATGAACGCGGCTTCATTCCGGTCGACGGCCATTGCGCGACGAAAGTCCCGAACGTCTACGCGATCGGCGATGTCGTGCGTGGCCCGATGCTCGCGCACAAGGCGGAGGACGAAGGCGTGCTGGTCGCGGAGATCATCGACGGGCAGAAGCCGCACATCGACTACAACTGCATTCCGTGGGTGATCTACACGCATCCGGAAATCGCGTGGGTCGGGCAGACGGAGCAGGCGCTGAAGGCGGAAGGCCGCGCATTCAAGGCCGGCCAGTTTCCGATGCTCGCCAACGGCCGCGCGATGGGCATCGGCGAAACGGACGGCTTTATCAAGATCCTCGCCGATGCGAAAACCGACGAGATTCTCGGCGTGCACATCATCTCGGCGAACGCGTCGGATCTGATCGCGGAAGCCGTCGTCGCGATGGAGTTCAAGGCGGCGAGCGAGGATATCGGGCGCATTTGCCACCCGCATCCGTCGCTGTCGGAAGTGATGCGCGAAGCGGCGCTCGCCGTCGACAAGCGCGCGCTGAATATCTAAACGCGCCGCGCCATCCACACGCGCAACAGCGAGTAAAGCCGGTCGATGTCGATCGGCTTCGCCAGATAATCGCTCGCGCCCGCCGCGAGACATTGCTCCTGATCGTCCTTCATCGCCTTCGCGGTGTTCGCGATCACCGGCAGCTTCCGAAAGCGCGCGTCCTCGCGAATACGCCGCGTCGCTTCGAGTCCGTCCATGCCGGGCATCATCACGTCCATCAACACGACGTCGATGTCCGGATTCTTGTCGAGCGCCTCGATTGCCTCGAAACCGTTGCGGCCGATATCCACCTTCAATCCCTGATGCTCCAGCGCGCTCGATAGCGAGAAGATGTTGCGAATGTCGTCGTCGACGAGCAAAACGCGGCGGCCATCCAGCACGCGGTCGCGCGAGCGCGAAACATGCAGCATCGCCTGACGATCCGCGGAAAGATCCGTCTCGACCTTGTGCAGGAACAGCGTGACTTCATCGAGCAGACGCTCGGGCGAACGCGCGCCCTTGATGATGATCGACTGCGAGTAGCGCATCAGTTCCGCTTCCTCGTCGTGCGTCAGATTGCGGCCCGTGTAGACGATCACCGGCGGGAACGAATACGCGTCGATCGCGGCCATCTGGCGCAAGAGGTCGCCGCCCTGCATATCGGGCAGCTTCAGGTCGATGATCATGCAATCGAAGATCGTCGTCTTCAGCAGTTCGAGCGCGTCGCGGCCGAACTCGACCGGCGTGATCTCCACGTCCGTATCGCTGATGAGTTCGACGATGCTCTGACGCTGACGCGCATCGTCCTCGACGAGCAGCACGCGCTTGATCTTCTGGCTGCTCTTCTCTTCGAGGCGCTGGAAAATCGCCGTCAGTTGCTCGCGCGTCGTCGGCTTCACCGCGTAACCGATCGCGCCGAGGTGCAGCGCGGCCTCGCTTCTGTCCGACGCCGACACGACATGCACCGGAACGTGCCGCGTTTTCGGATTCGCCTTCAGTTCCTGCAGCAGCACGAGCCCCGAGCGGTCGGGCAAGGCGATGTCGAGCAGGATCGCGTTGGGCGCGCTGTCCTGCGCGAGCTTGAGCGCCTCGCGCGCCGTGCCGCTCACGATGCATCGATAACCCAGTTCGTGCGCCAGATCGAGCAGCACTTGCGCGAAGCCCGGCTCGTCTTCGACCACGAGCACGAGACGTCGCCCGGGCGTGACATCGAAGCGATCGTCGTCGATGACGTGGAGCGCTTCGATCGGCGCCTCTTCTTCGACGACCACGGGCGCGGGCGCTTCCGCTACGGCGCTCGGCAACGCGTCGGACGCGCCGTAGACGAGCGGCATCGTCAGCGTGAACGTGCTGCCGGCGCCCTGCGCGCTGCGCACCGCGATATCGCCGCCGAGCAGATGCGCGAGACTGCGCGAAATCGACAAGCCGAGACCCGTGCCGCCGTAGTGACGGCTCGTGGTGCCGTCGGCTTGCTGGAACGCTTCGAAGATCGCTTCGAGCTGATCCGGCGCAATGCCGATGCCGGTATCCGTCACGACGAACTGCACCGCGCCCTCGCCTGCGCGCTTGAGCGTGAGCGAGACCGCGCCCGCATCCGTGAACTTGACCGCGTTCGACAGCAGGTTCTTCAGAATCTGTTCGAGACGGCGGAAATCGGTCGTGAGCGTCGGATAGTCGTCGATATCGTTGCGCAGTTCGAGCCGGAGCTTCTTCTGCCGCGCGAGCGGATCGAAGGTGCGCGCAAGCGAATCCATGATGCGCTGCAAGGGCACGTCCTCGATATGCAAATCGAGCTTGCCCGCCTCGACCTTCGAGAGATCGAGAATGTCGTTGATGAGATTGAGCAGATCGTTGCCCGCAGAGTAAATCGTCTGCGCGTACTTGACCTGGTCTTTCGTCAGATTGCCGGGCTTGTTCTCCGACAGTAGCTTCGCGAGAATCAGCGAACTGTTCAGCGGCGTGCGCAGTTCGTGCGACATGTTCGCGAGAAACTCCGACTTGTAGCGGCTCGCGCGCTGCAGCGCTTCGGCGCGCGTTTCGAGTTCGCCCTGCGCGGCATTGAGCGCGACGTTGCGTTCGTCGAGCACGCGCGCCTGTTCCGCGAGCCGATCGTTGGTCTGTTCGAGTTCGGCCTTCTGATTCGCCAGATAAACGTGCGCCTGCGAAAGCGCGGCCGTCTGCTGTTCGAGTTCCTCGTTGGTCGTGCGCAGTTCTTCCTGCTGCATCTGCAGCTCTTCGTTCAACTGCTGCGTTTCTTCGAGCACGCGTTGCAGGCGCTCGCGATACTGCGCCGCCTCGACGAAATCGCCGATATTCCCCGCAATCGACTTCAGGAACTGCTCGTCGCGTTCGGTCAGCTTGTGCATCGCGCCCAGTTCGATGGCGCCGTTCGCCTGGCCTTCGTTCTCTATCGGCACGATCGCGAGACTCGCGGGCGCGCTCGCGCCGAGCGCCGATGTCACCTTCCAGTAACCAGCGGGCACGTCGTTCATGCTCGTCAGCTTGCGCGCGTGCACCGCCTGCCCGACGAGGCTTTTCACGCCCGCGAGCGATTCGGGAACCGGCGCGCTGTCGGGATCGAAGCCGAAGCTCGCGGTGCGCTTCAACGCACCGTCGGCTTCGAGCACATAGAACGCGCCCATCGAAATCTTCAGGTAATCCGCGAGGAAATCGAGGATCGTCTGACAAAGCTGATCGAGCGATTGCCGGCCGATGACTCTCTCTGCAAGCCGCGTCTGCCCTTCGCGCAGCCAGGCCTGTTCCTGAAGCGCGCGCGTCTGCCGTTCCTGCTCGCCGATCGCCGTGCCGAACGCGCTGGAAAGCTGCATCAATTCGCGTCTGCCGAAGATTGCGAGAATCACGGACAGCGCGAGACTCAGGATCAGGAAGACGACGACGGTGATCGTCGTGAGCTGTTTCGCCGATTCCACGCGCTGCAGCCGCAAGGCCTGCTCGATGTTGAGAAACGCGAAAAGCTCGCGCTCGGTCTCCGCGCGTTCGGCCGATCCGCGCCCCGCGCGCACCAGCGGAACGGAATCCTGCGCGCGGCGGCGGGCATCGATGAGCTCGTCGGCGACCTTGTCCCACTGCGTCTGCAAGGCGCGAATGCGAATCAGGCGATCGACTTGCGGCGCGTTGTCGGAGACGAGATCGGCGAGCGTGTCGATATCGGCGCTGAGCTTCGGCTTCGCGGTGTCATACGGCGCGAGAAAGCTCTCGTCGCCGGTAATCAGATAGCCGCGAATCGCGCTTTCTTTCTCGCTGACGAGCCGGCCGATTTCCTGCGCATTGCCGATCACGCGTTCCGAATGCTCGACCCAGTTGATGCCCGACAGCAGATACAGCACGAGCGCGACGAACGCGACGGCCGTCACGACGCCCGTTCCGAGCGGCAGCGCGATGTTGCGAAAGAGGATGCGACGAAAGCTGGCCTCGTCGACGCCGGACCGCAATGGCATAAACAGCTCCGATGTGGCGTGAAGGTCGCGTGCCGGGCAGATGTCTGGAAGCGGCCCGCACGACGGCGACGATCGCGAAAGTTGTAGTTCTTGTTTCAGCCGCTGCGCATGATACCCGGTTCGCCCGCGCCGCGTAGCGGGCCTCCGGCACGCTCGCGAAGCGTCGCATCGCTTCCTTTCAGCACATTCGTTCGAATGCTTTCATCGCGCTGAACGCCTGTGCGGAGCGCCCGCTCAGCGCGCGTCGAGAACTATTTTTTTCCGCATTGCGTTTATTAATTATAGGTACATATAATAAACCAGCGTCGAAACCGGTGGGCCCCCGCTTCGCGTGAACACCGGCATGTCGCCGGCCTGGTGACAATGGACGGCGAAGCGCCGTCGACAACGAGGAGTTGGTCATGTCGCAAGCAGAGCTTCACACCGGCCCGGCATTCCCGCCGCGCGCCGGGCATTCGACGGCGTCCGATCGGGGCGATGCGTGGAGCGGGAGCGTGCCTGTCGAGGAGTTCATCGACGCGCACCGCTTCTCGCGCTTTCAATGGACGCTGATGGGCGTGTGCTTTCTGATCGTGCTGATCGACGGCATGGACACGGCAGCCATCGGCTATATCGCGCCGGCGCTCGTCAAGGGCTGGGGCATCACGAAGGGCGCGCTCGCGCCCGTTCTAAGCGCCGCGCTCTTCGGGCTCGCGGCGGGCGCGGTCGTTTCCGGGCCGGCGGCGGATCGCTTCGGACGGCGCGCGGTGCTCATCGCCGCGACCGCCTTCTTCGGCGCGATGAGTCTCGCGACCGCGTTCTGCGGCTCGGTCGAATCGCTCGTCACGCTGCGCTTTCTGACCGGCATCGGTCTGGGCGCGGCGATTCCGAACGCGATCACGCTCGTCTCCGAATACGCGCCGGCAAAGAGCCGCTCGATCATCGTCAATACGACGTATTGCGGCTTCACGGTCGGCGCGGCGCTCGGCGGCTTCATTTCATCGTGGCTGATTCCCGCATTCGGATGGCATAGCCTTTTCGTCGTCGGCGGCGTGGTGCCGCTCGTGCTCGCGCTGTTCGTCGCGATGCTCGTTCCGGAATCGGTGCGCTATCTCGTCAAGCGCGGCGCGTCCAAAGAGAAAATCTGGGCGCCGCTTTCGAGGATCGCGCCGCTCGATCTCGCGCGCATCGATTCGTTTCGTCTGTCCGAGCGCACGCGAACGCACGCGAAATCGTCGGTCGGCGCGATTCTCTCGCGCAATTTCGTCGTCGGCACGCTGATGCTGTGGCTCGTGTACTTCATGGGCCTCGTCATCTTCTATCTGCTGATGAGCTGGATGCCGCTGCTCATGAACGAAGCCGGCTTCACGCCCGAGCGCGCCGCGCTGCTCACCGCGCTCTTTCCGCTCGGCGGCGGCATCGGCACGATCGCATCGGGGTGGCTGATGGATCGCTGGAACGCGAACGTCGTCGTGATGCTCGGTTATCTGCTGACCGCCGTGCTGATCTTCGTGGTCGGGCAGGCGATCGGCAGCATCGGGCTCGTGAGCGCGCTGATCTTTCTCGCCGGCACGACGATGAACGGCGCGCAATCGTCGATGCCCTCGCTCGCCGCGATGTTCTACCCGACGCAAAGCCGCGCAACCGGCGTTTCGTGGATGTATGGCGTCGGGCGCTTCGGCGGCATCGCGGGCGTCGCGCTCGGCGGATTGTTCGCGCAGTGGAAGCTCGGCCTGCCGGCGGTGTTCGCGCTGCTCGCCGTGCCCTCGGTGATCGCGGGCATCGCGCTGTTCGTCAAGCTGAAGGCGCACCCGGAGACGGAACGCGCGTGATTCTCGCGGGCCGCGCACGACGCGCGGTCCGCATCATCTCTTTGAAACGACAGGAAGCAAAGATGAGTCAGGAACTGGAAGTGTTGACCGGCAAGCTGCATGGCCTCACCGCCGCGCTCAGCGTGATCGCGGCGGCGTTGCCGCAACAGGCATCGGCGGATGTACAGGAAACATTGCGCGACATGATCGGCGAAACGGCATCGTCGGACTTGCCCGGCGCGACGCTCGCATCGATGCATTCGACCATCGCGCAAGTGCTCGAGTCGATGGAAATCGGTTTGCGGCGCTGAACCTTGCTTTTATGCGGCGCGTGCGGAGCGCGTCGTCTTCGGCTTCGCGACCTTCTTCGCGCTGGCCGGAGATGACGCGCTCGCCTGCGCCTCCAGACCGCCGACGATGAAGTTCGTCAACTGCTCCAGCGTTTCGTTCGCGTCCCACGGATCGCACGCGCCCTTGGCGAGCACGTCGAGACGATGCGTGTCGGAGAACGCGTAGAGATATGCGCCGATCATCATGGTCACACGCCAGTAGAGATCTTTCGCGGGCAGGCCGGGCAGCGCGGCGCGCAGCGCTTCGACGTAGGCATCGGTCGAATCGCCGTAAGCGGTGCTGCGCAGGCTGTACGAGATTTCGGGCGGCTCCGTGTGCAGGCGCGCCTGCAGACGAATGAACGCGCGGCCGCCGTCCGTCTTGCGCAGCGCGACGAGCGGCAGCAGAAACGCGCGCACGATATCGCGCACGTTCGCCTCTTTTCCATCGATCAGTTCATTGAGCAGCGTCACGCGCTCTTCGGAGATCAGCATCGCGCGGCGCAGGAACACCTGCTCGAAAAGCTGCTGCTTGGTGCCGAAGTAATACGTGATGAGCGCCTGCGTGACGCCGCACGACGCGGCCACTTCCTTGAGCGATGTGCCCGCGTAACCGCGCTGCGAGAAATCGACCTCGGCTGCGTCGAGGATGTTCTCACGTTGATTGATATTGCCCGCCGGGCGGCCAAGCCGCTTGCGCTTGCTCGATGCGCCGTGTGCGCGGACGTGAGTGGTGTCGTCTTTCGTCATGCCTGAGCGATGCTGCCGATGAAGTGAGAAGCCGGTTCGCTTCGTATTCTACGGGCGTTTGAGGCATGCTCCAGCGAATTCGTCGGAAAAGGCGAAGTGGCCCGCGCGCCGTTCGAAGCGAACGGGCCACCGCGACCGGCCTAGTTGCAATATCCCTGCGATGCGTACGTGCCGCCGCCCGGCGCGGCGGTCGAACACAGCGTGTTCAGCAGCGACGCGATGTTGCCTGCTCCGTAATTGCCATAAGTCGCGTTCGGATACTGCGTGTTCTGACGGAACTGCGACGCATAGTTGTCCTTGATCGCGTTCGGATCGGACGAGCCCCAGGACGTCACGCCGATGATCGACAGATTCGACGCATTGCCGATGACCGCGCCCCCGGAAAGCACGGCATCGCGCGGCCTGAAGTTGACGATCCACGGTCCGCCGCTCGCGCCGCTCGTGAGATTGCTGCCCTGCCAGAGTTGCGATGCGCCGCTCACGGTCGTCGTATAGGCCGGGCCATCGGTGCGCTGCATGATCGCGCCGCCGTCGAGCAAGGTCGGATAGCCGAAGGTCGTGACGGCGGCCGTCTGAAGATTCCCGGTCTTCGGCGACGATATGAAGGAATAGTTGTTCCAGCCATAGCTCAAATAGCCGGTGATATCGCCGATAAACTGATTCGACGCGTTCTTCGCGATCGCGATGACGGCGATGTCGTTGTTGCGCGCCGAGCCCGAGCCGGTATCGGTGCCGTTCGCCCACGCCGATGGCCGCACGAGTGCCGCCCAGTTCCACGTTCCATAAGGCGCGATCTGAGCAGACGTGGCGCCGGACGCGCCGTAGTGTCCGGGGCGGAATTGCCAGTTCGAGAACAGCGAACTTCCGCTGCCGAAGCTCTGGATGCAGTGCGCCGCCGTGACGATCACACTTCTGCGAATCAGGCTCGCGGTGCAGTAGCCGGCGCTGAAGGTGAGCTTGCCGATCGCCCGATACGGATACGTCGTGCTGAGATAGTTCGCGCTCGTGGTGCCCGCCGCGCTCTGGTTGCCGTCCTGCACGCGGCCGGTCGAATAGGGTATGCCGAAGGTGCCATACGCTCTCGTCTGCGCATTGCTCACGATGCCGGCCGGCGTGTTGACGCCCGGCGTATAAGGCCCGGCGCTGGTTTCCGGCATGATCGCGGATGTGTCCGGCGGCGCGAGCACATTGACGACCGGCTTAAGATTCGACAGATCCGCCGGCGCCTCGCGCGATGCCGCCGGATTCGGATTCACCACGGCTTCGTCGTCTGCATGAGCGACGCCTGCGCTCGCCATCGACAGAGCGACAAGCGCCGTCGCCTCCACGCACGCGACTCGTTTCGATCTCTTCATGACACCCTCCGGTTGAAAGATACGATGTGTCGGCTGACGCATCGATCCGCCGTTCTTTGGTATTCCTAAGTCTTATGAAAAACACTGGGCCGGCTTGTCGATCTTGCGTTCGTGTTCTGATTCGTCGGATGCTTGGCTGCGCGCTTTGCTTCGACGAATGCGCGCGCGTCTATGCAATAGATCAGGAAAGCGAACGATAAATAACTCTAGTTCAAATTTGCGCCAATCTCGATCCCGGTCTTTGATCAGCGGATAGAGACGATATCCCCGTCCGATTGACCGGTCGTGCGCTTGGAGTGCGGTCTACGGCACAGAGCGCGTTTGACGCTTCGCATCCATACAGATAGCCTACATTCACCTTTCTACGGAAGCCAGCAACGGGTGCGCGAAACGCGTGACATTCGGCATCGCGAAGATTCATCGACATGCGATGCATCTGCTGGCTGGCCGCCGCGCCTGCGCGCGATTCTGACGTGCAAGACCGGGACGAGCGTATGAACTTACGACGCTTCCGGCCGTCCGCAAACGTTCTCTGAGCGCTCGCGCACTGCGCGAAATGACGACGCCCTCGCGTCCGGTTAATTACCGCACAGAACGCACCGTACAGCCTGTCATTCTTGCCCCACATCGCGTTCGACTCTGCATCCGACGCGTGGCGAAGAAACACTACAAGGGGCACAAATGAGCAATCCTAAAAAATTCAAATTGAATACTGCGATCAAACTCAGCGTCATCGTGATCGCGGCGGCCATGTCGAATTTCGCGTCCGCGCAAACGACGGGGAATCCTTGCAACCAGACTTCCGAGGGATGCGTGCCGCTCGGCACGAGCGCCGTGATGATGGTTGCGGCGGCGGACTCGCAGACGCGTGTATCGCCGACGACGGATCCGACCGTCGAAACGGTGTCGGCGGTCGTGCCGTTGCTCGAGGGCGGTCGCGGTGGCGAGGGATCGCCTGGAGCGGCTTCGGGCGGCGGAAATTCGAGTGGCTCGGGATCGGGTGCGGGTGCGGGTGCGGGCGCGGGCGGCGGTCAAGGCTCGTCCAGCAGCGGTCCGGGCGCGACGGCGGGGGCTGGCGGAAGCACGAGCGGCGGAGGCACCGGAACCGGCACAGGATCGGGTGGAACAGGTAACGGCAGTCAGGGCGCTGGAGATTCCGGTGGCGACTCCGGCGGGGACTCGGGCGGCGATTCGAGTGGACATGGGCACCATGGTCACGGGCACGGGCATGGCGATGGCGATGGTGACGGCGACGGCGATGGGCATGGCCACGGTCATGGACATGGCCACGGCGATGGTGACGGTGATGGCCACGGTCATGGTCATGGCGATGGCCACGGCGATGGTCATGGTGACGGACACGGTGATGGCCACGGCGATGGTCATGGTGATGGCCACGGCGACGGACACGGTGATGGCCACGGGGATGGACACGGCGTAGGGCATGGCGACGGTCACGGCGATGGTCATGGTGACGGCCACGGCCTAGGTCACGGCGATGGCCATGGCGACGGCCACGGCGATGGTCATGGCGACGGCGGTCATGGCGGAGTTGGTCACGGAGACGGCGGTCATGGCGACGGCGGCCATGGCAACGGTTCGCCTGGCGGCCACGGTAGCGGTAACGGCAATGGCGGCGCAGCCGGTGGTCACGGTGGCGGCGGTCAAGGCGGTGGCAACGGCGGCAATGGCGGCGGCGGTCACGGCGGTGGTGGAAGCGGCGGCGGTAGCGGCGGCGGTAGCGGTGGCGGCGGCGGTCACGGTGGCGGCGGCGGTCACGGTGGTGGCGGCAACGGCGGTGGCGGCAACGGCGGCGGCGGCGGTGGCGGCAACGGCGGCGGCGGCAACGGCGGCGGTCACGGCGGCGGTGGCGGTCACGGTGGCGGCGGAGGCCACGGCGGCCGGTAACTTGGCAGCATGGCGCAAGGAAGAACCGATGCTCTTAACCCGGCATCGGTTTTTTCCTTTACTTGCCGTGAGCGCCTCGCGCGTATCCGCGATACCCGATCATCGATCGCATCGCGATCAGCGAAATCATCACGACGCGCGCAAACTGGGCCCTTCTCACCCATGACGAAGGATCGCGCCATGCCCTCTCACACTCTCGATCTGAACGGCCGCGTCGCGCTCGTGACGGGCGGCTCACGCGGCATCGGTCGCGCGATTTCGCTCGCTCTCGGCGCATCCGGTGCATCGGTAGCGGTGAACTATCGGCAGCGCGAAAACGAGGCCACCGGCGTGGTCGCGGAAATCGAGCGCAGCGGCAATCGCGCGATCGCGGTACGCGCCGACGTGTCGACAGGCAACGACGTCACCGCGATGATCGACGACATCGTTCAACGCCTCGGCCACATCGACATCTTGGTGAACAACGCGGGCACAGCGACGATGATCGATATCGACGATCTCACCGAAGCCGAGTTCGACCGCACGCTCGCCGTCAATCTGAAGTCGGCGTTTCTCTGCACGCAAGCCGTGCTCAACGGCATGCGCGCGCGGCGCTGGGGACGCATCGTCAATCTGTCGTCGGCGGCGGCGCGCGGGCCGGGTCTGGTGGGCGTTCACTACAACGCATCGAAGGCGGGCCTCGAAGGTCTGACGCGCGGTTACGCCGCACGGCTCGCGCGCGATGGCATCACCGTCAACGCCGTCGCGCCCGGACCGATCGACACCGAAATGGCCGAACCGCTCAAGGCGTCGAATGTTGCGGAGCGGCTGCCCGTCGGGCGGCTCGGAGAAGCGGACGAAGTCGTGGACGTCGTGATGACGCTAATCGGCAACGCGTTCATCACCGGACAGACGATTCCGGTGAACGGCGGCGCCAGCTTCATCTGAAGAGACGCTGCTACACCCTCGGCGGGCCGACGTGCGTGACGACTTCCTTCACGCCCGGCGCGTTTTCGGCCGCGACGCGAACGGCCTTCGCTTCGTCGTCGTTCGTGACCGTCATCCACAGATGCACGGTCCCGTTTTCGACGATGACGTTCTCGCGAGCGAGCGCCCACGGATGGCCCGACATCGCCGCGATGACCGCCTCGCGGATCGAGTGATCGGTGATATCGGCATCGACGGGCAACTCGGGCGCCATTGTGACGAGCGCGCGAATCAGATTGGCGCGGCTCACGACACCGACCACCTTGCCGTCGCGCAGCACCGGCACGCGCTTGATGCGCTTGCGTTCGAGCAGCTCGGCGATGTCGGCGACGGGGCATGTTTCGCTCACGGTCGCGACGTCGGTGGTCATCACGTCGCTGACCTTGCGCGCGTGCTCCTTGACATACTGGCTCGCCAGTTCGCGCGTGGATGCAACGAGTTCGAGCCACCACGCGCGCTGCTTGACGCCGGTCCCGATCTCCGCGCGATGCATCAGGTCGCCCTCGGTGACGATGCCGAGCAGGTTGCCCTCCTCGTCGATCACAGGCATGCCGCTGATGCCGGCGAATACCATCGTGCCCGCGGCCTGGCGCACGGACATATCGGGACTGGCGGAAACGATCGATGTCGTCATGATGTCGGCAGCTCGCACGTTCATCTCCCTCTGAAAAGACAGTGGCGTTATGGATAAGCGTTATGGTGCCTGCGGCGTCGGGTCGTCGTCCGGCCGGCGCGTGCGTCGAGCTTGATACAGGTCAACGGTCAGAATGCGCGCGATGAAGAAACGGAACCGCCCTCTCGCACCGCTGCTCGCGATGCGAACCCATCATCGGGAGCTTGATGAACGATACAACAGAACGCGCTGCGATACCGATCTCAAGTATGCGCTCACGCGGTTCGAGCTGAAGGTCGAACCCGCGCTCTTCGGCCTGCGCACGATCATGGACGAATCCGTCGAGATTTGCGCGAATCGCAGGCGCACTGCAGAAACGGTCATTCTTCCCGCCGTCGAGTGCCATCTATCGGAATTCGACCAGGCACCCATCGACGCAGCACTCGAATCTCGGCCCGACGCTTCCGCGATGCAACATCGAAGGAGAGCGCCGGGAGTTCTGTACCGCCTGATAACAGAGGCCGTCAGAGCCGTCGGGAGAATTTACTGACTCCGAACTCGAATCCGAAGAAGTAAGTTTTTCTGCCACCGCAACGCCGCAGCAGATTTTTTTACTGTGACAGACGTTTACATTCATCTCATAAGACGATAACCTTGCAGCCGTTGATCAGGTTTCGGCAACGGTTGCCGAGGTAGCGGAATAACTCCGAAACGATTCGGCAAGTTTGACTGCAAACGCGCAAACGTTACCTATCCGACGACGATGCCTTCGAACTGAGCAGGTTTGTCATTTCGTAAGGCCCACGAGAGCGAACGCAATCGTTTGCTCGACTCAGCCATCCAGAGCGCCTGCTGCATCGCGCAATGGACCCAGCAGTGAATCCGTGCCGTTCAGTCTGTCCTTTAGCGCCTAACTTCGGCGTCGAGCAAACAGTCTGTCCTGAGCATGTAGTTTGGATGACTAACGAGTGTCATTTCGACGACAAACGGATCAGACGATCGCCACGTTTCCGAGTGGCATCGTGAATCACTGAAGAGGTCCGGGCAGCATTCTGGGTTTTACGAGCCTTACGCAAGTACATTAGTACCACTAAACACAATGACGAACCTTAACCAGACCTCGCTTCGTAACTTCAACGTTTTCTCGGCCCGCAAGGCCGCAGCGATCGCCACGGCAGCGCTTACGAGCGTGCTGCTCGCCGCGTGCGGCGGCGGCGGTGAAACCGCGTTCGACGACGCGACTGCCAAGAGCGCCGCCGCTCCGGAATCGACGGCGAAAGCGGCGACGAGCACGTCGATCTTCTACGGCGCGAACGGCCGCAACACGAACGGCGGCGCGTACGACTCGACGCCCGTGGCGACGCAGCTCGCGCAACTGAAGGACATCGGCGCGACGATCTATCGTAACGACGTATACAACCTGGCGTCGGCGAAGGTCATCGCGAAGATGGCGCAGACGATGGCGGCGAGCGGCGTGACCGTGTATCCCGTGATCCTGCTCGGCACCGGCTTCAGCAACGAACAGGATGCGTACAACGCGGCCTACACGCTCGGCGCGCAAGTCGCGAGCACGTACAAGTACAAGTACTACGAAGTCGGCAACGAACTCGAAGCGACGGCGCTGAACGGCAACGTCGACGGCACGAGCTGGACGCATTACAAGAATCAGCCCTACGTCGTCGCGCGCGGCGTGATCCGCGGTCTCATCGCCGGCGTGAAGTCGAAGGACAGCACGGCGAAGATTGTCGTCAACGGAACGTGGCTGCACTACGCGTTCTTCCAAATGCTGATGGACGGCTCGCAGCCGGACGGCACCCGCGGCCACCCGACGGTTAGCTGGGACATCACCGCATGGCACTGGTATTCGGATCAGGGCAACATGACGCGCGCATGCGGCGGCACGGGTTGTTACGACATGCTCGGCGTTCTCCATTCGTTCGGCAAGCCGGTGTGGCTCAGCGAATTCGGCGTGCGTCCGAACTACGGCACGGATCAGCAGATCGCGAACTACATGGTCGGCAGCATGATGATGGCGCAGTACCAGAGCGTCGCATCGAAGTACAACATCCAGTCGATCCAGGCGTTCGAGCTCTATGACGACAACGAAGGCAACTTCGGGCTGATGAAGTCCGACGGTCAGACGACGAAGCCCGCTTACTGGTCGTACAAGAACTTCGTTGCGACCCACCCGATGTAATTGCGCGGGGCAAGTCACCCCGTTTAACTGACCCAACGATCAACGAGCGACCCACAGTGGTCGCTCGTTGCGTTTTGAGCCCTTAAAACAGGCGGTTTCCTTATCGGCGCGGCCGTATGACTGGTATTCCGTCATGGCGGCTTGTCGGCGGCTGCGGTCCACCCTACTCTGACTGCGAGCCTGCCCCGACGATCACCGCCGGGTTTGGCCATCCCATTCGATCCATACACTGCCTCATCTTCCGTTCTCGGAGGATGCCGGTCCTATTGGAGAAGATATGCGCGACAACCTGATTCCGGTCATCGAACGCGACGTGCTCAAAGAGCGCGTGCGATCCATTCTTTATTGCGGTGAATCCGGCGCCGCGTCGATCGTCGGAATCGCGAAGCGGCTCGCGTCGGCGGGCAGGCACTTCGAAGTGCACCACTTCGCGCGAGCGGCCGACCACGCGATGTTCGTCGATGAATTCGACGCACTGCGCGAGCACGGCAAGATCTACCATCATCTGGACCTGACCGATGATCTCTTCGCACAGGAAAGCGCCTTCACCATGAGTCCGACGCGCGCTTGCACGCAAATCTACTGCAGCGGACCGCCCGCGTTCACGGATCTGGTCGAGCGTCAGGCGCGAGAATGGGTGCACGCCTCGAACATCCACAAGATCGTGCTCAACGATCTCGCTGCGCGCAACTGACGCAAGCCGTCAAAGCGCCGCGGGATCGAGACCCAGCGCCTCTGCCAACTCGCGCGGCGAGCGCACGACCTGCGCTTCCCTGGGGAAAAGCGCGGCGCCTTCATCGTCGAAAGGCCATGCCAGAACGCGCATATGCGCCGCGATGGCGGCACGCGCGCCGGTCGGACTGTCCTCGACTGCGATCACTTCCTCGGGCGTGAGCCGTAAGAGCCACGCCGCGCGCTCGTACGGCTCGGGACTCGGCTTGCCGTTGCGAACATCGTTGACGCTGATGCTCACGAGCGAAGGCTCTTCGATACCGAGCGCACGCAGATTCGCTTCGAGCAGCATGCGCGATGCATTCGACACGATCGCCTGCGTGATGCCCGCGGCCTTCGCGGCGCGATACACCTCCAGCGCGCCGGGACGCGGCACGAGCGCGGGCGCATTCTCCAGATACGTCCGCGCGCGAAACATCGACCAATCCGCGAAGTCGACCGTCAAGCCGAAGCGCTCACGACACAGCGCATGCACCTCCCGCCCCGTCTTGCCGAAGACGAGCGGATGCATCTCCTCGCCCGCCTCCACGCCATGCCGCGCGAGCGCAGCGATCAACGTCTTCAGATGCAGCGACTCGCTTTCCGCGAGCGTGCCGTCCATGTCCCACAAAATCGCCTTGATCAAAGCCTGACTCTTCCTTGTCGTATGCGGACGGTCGCCGCGAAATGGGCGCAGCCTATCACGCCGTCACGAGCATCGTCATTGCCGTTGCATTTATTTATACGGCCATATAATATCGACATCAATCCATACGACTCAATCTTCGGAAGGACGAGATCATGAGCAGAACACTTCGCGTCGGCGTTGTCGGCGGCGGAATCGGCGGGGTCGCATTGACCGGCGCGCTCGCGCGGCACGGCATCGAGGTGCGGCTTTTCGAGCGCGCGGGCGTTTTCGGCGATGTCGGCGCGGGCATCCAGATGACGCCCAATGCGGTGAAGGTGCTGCAGGCGCTCGGCATCGGCGATGCGCTGCGCGATGTCGCGTTCGTGCCGCAAGCGATCGTCGGGCGCAACTGGGAGACCGCGCGCGAGAACTTCCGCATTCCGCTCGCTTCGGAATGCCCGAAGCTGTATGGCGCGCCGTTCTATCACGTGCATCGCGCGGATCTGCATCGCCTGCTGACGACGCTCGTGCCCGCCGATGCCGCGCGTCTGTCGACGAGTTGCATCGACATTCGGCAGGAGAGGGACGCCGCCGTCGCCGTCTTCGACGATGGCAGCGAATTCGAAGCGGACGTGATCGTCGGCGCCGACGGCGTGCGTTCCATCGTGCGCTCGAAGCTCTTCGGCGACGAAGCGCCGCGCTTCACGGGCAACATGTGCTTCCGCGCCGTCGTGCCCTTCGATGAGACGCCCGAATTTGTGAGTCCGGATTCGTCGTTCTGGCTCGGGCCGCACGCGCATGTCGTCACGTATTACGTGCGTGGCGGCGCGGCGGTGAACATCGTCGCGGTCGCGGAGACGCAGAGCTGGGTCGAGGAATCGTGGAACGCGAAGTCGAGCCGTGAGGAATTGCTCGACGCGTTCGAAGGCTGGCATCCGAATTTGCAGCGTCTTTTCGAGCGCGCGGAATCGGTCTTCAAATGGGGCTTGTTCGATCGCGATCCGATGCGGACTTGGTCGCGTGGCAACGTCACATTGCTCGGCGACGCCGCGCATCCGATGTTGCCGTTTCTCTCGCAAGGCGCGGCGATGGCAATCGAAGATGGCTACGTGCTCGCGCAATCGCTCGCGGCGCATGGCACGGACATCGCGCACGCATTGGGCGACTACGAGGCCGAACGTCTGCCGCGCACGAGCCGCGTGCAACTCGAATCGCGCGAGCGGGGCCGCACGTATCACTTGCCGAGCGCGTTCGCGCAGAGAAAGCGCGATCTCATCTACAAGTTCAAGTCGTATCTGAATCCGCAGGCGTCGGGCATTCAGGCCAACTGGGTCTATGCGTACAACGCAACGGATTTCGCGCCGCGCGCGGCTGTGTCCAACGTTTCAGCGGAGGTTTGAGATGCCGGGAAAGGTTTATCGCATCGGGCAGATCGTCCCGAGTTCGAATACGACGATGGAAACCGAAATTCCGGCGATGCTGACTGCGCGTCAATCCATCGAACCGGAGCGTTTCACCTTTCATTCGAGCCGCATGCGGATGAAGAAGGTCGTGAAGGAAGAGCTCGCCGCGATGGATGCTGAGTCGGACCGCTGCGCCGTCGAGCTTTCCGATGCGCGCGTCGATGTGCTGGGTTATGCGTGTCTCGTCGCGATCATGGCGATGGGGCGCGGTTATCACCGCGTATCGCAGGCGCGTTTGACCCGGCATACGGCTGCGAATGGCGGCGAGGCGCCGGTTGTGACGAGCGCTGGTGCTTTGGTCGATGCGTTGAAGGTGATGAAGGCGAAACGCGTCGTCGTGGTGGCGCCTTATATGAAGGCGCTGACTGAGCTTGTGGTCGACTATATTCGAAGCGAAGGGTTCGATGTCATCGACTATCGCGCGCTCGAGATTCCCGACAATCTCGATGTGGCGCGGCATGATCCGGTTCTTCTGCCCGCTATCGTGCAGTCGATGCGCTATCAGGACGCTGATGTCGTCGTTCTCTCCGCTTGCGTGCAGATGCCGTCTTTGTCCGTTGTGCCGATGGTCGAGGCGTTGACCGGGAAGCCCGTCGTGACTGCTGCAATCGCTACTACTTTTGCGATGTTGTCTCAGCTTGGGCTCAAGCGGGTTGTGCCCGGGGCCGGGGCTTTATTGTCTGGGGCTTTTTGATTTTTTTTCTTCGCCGGATCCCGTTTTCGCGTCGGTCTATTAGCGTTGCCCCTGTGCGGGGCGGCACTCACTTTCTTTGCTGCTGCAAAGAAAGTAAGCAAAGAAAGCAGCTCGTTAAGCCCGCGGTCACACGCAATTTGGGTAGTCCTCTCGTCCCCGGTGGCACTCGCCTAAAGAGTGCCCTCATCACAATAACGGGGCTTGGCTCGCGCACGGTCCGCCGCCCGAAAACGCTGAGGACACTGGTTCAGCACGAAAGAGCTTCGGCACAGCGCTACGCGCTGTCGCCGGGTCTGCAAGGGAAACCGGCGAGCGGCGAGTGCCGTGAGATGGAGGCGTTAGTAGAGAAGCACATGCATCCCCGATTGACCGGTCGGCCGCGAAGCGGGCTGGAGCTATTTGGTGCTGAACCAGCTTGTTGTGTGGTGCGATGTGGCAGACCGTGCGCGATCCAAGCCCGGTTGGGCCTATGAGGGCACTCTTTAGGCAGCCCACGAACGACGAGAGGACTACCCAAATTGCGTGTGACCGCGGGCGTATCAGTAGCTGCTTTCTTTGCTTACTTTCTTTGCAGCAGCAAAGAAAGTGAGTGCCGCCCCGCACAGGGGCAGTGCTAATAGACCGCCACGACAACGGGATCCGGCGAAAACGGAAGTAAACGAGAAAGACACACGATGAAATCGACCCTACTCTACGGCGCAAACATCAACGCAAACGGCATCCGCCAACACTATCTGCGCTACGGCGGGCCGCAAGCAACCCACGATGCCATCGTGCTAATCCCCGGCATCACGAGCCCGGCCATCACCTGGGGGTTCGTCGCCGAAACGCTAGCCCGCCACTTCGATACCTACGTGCTTGACGTCCGCGGCCGCGGCCTCTCCGAAGCCTCATCGACGCTCGATTACAGTCTCGACGCGCAAACCGCCGATCTCATCGCGTTCATCGAAGCGATCGGCCTAAAGCAAGCCAACGTGCTCGGCCATTCGATGGGCGCACGCATCGCCCTGCGCGCCGCACGGCAAACAAAGTCCATCGCGCGACTCGCGCTCATCGATCCGCCCGTGTCCGGCCCGGGCCGTCGCGCCTACCCCGCGCAACTCGCGTGGTACATCGATTCGATCGCGCTCGCACGCAAAGGCATCGACGTAGAAGGCATGCGCGCGTTCTGCCCGACGTGGACCGACGAGCAACTGCGCCTGCGCGCGCAATGGCTGCACACCTGCGATGAACGCGCGATCCGCGCGAGCTTCGAAGGCTTCCATACGGACGACATCCACGCCGACATGCCGCACGTCACGCAACCCACGCTGCTGATGTCAGCCGGCCGCGGCGACGTGATCCGCGATGAAGACATCGCAGAAATGCGCGATCTGATGCCGCAACTCGAAGTCGTGAAAGTGCCGAACGCAGGCCACATGATCCCGTGGGACGACGAACAAGGCTTCTATCGCGCGCTCGGTTCGTTCTTCGGCGCAACACTCACCTGAAACGTAGGCGACACATCATGCCAATCAGCGACCATCAACTGATTCAAGCGTGGAAAGAGGTGCTCACGCTGTCGCGCCTGAAAGCAGGCCAGACCGTGACGATCCTCACCGGCGCCGCAACGCATCCGCAAACGCTCGCCTGCGCCTTGATTGCGACGCAATCGATGGGCGCCATCGTCAACCGGCTCGATCTTCCGCCCGTCAACGGCGAGAAGGCGCTGAGCCGCGACGCCCTCGCCTATCTCGGCCAAACGCCGCTCACCGGAAACCGCGCGGCCATCGCGGCCCTCAAGGCAAGCGATCTCGTGCTCGATCTGATGACGCTGCTTTTTTCGCCCGAGCAACACGACATTCTCGCGTCGGGCACGAAGATCCTGCTCGCCGTCGAACCGCCCGAAGTGCTCGTTCGCATGACGCCGTCGCTCGACGACAGAAGGCGCGTGCTCGCCGCCGCGAAGCGCATCGAACAGGCGCGCGAGATGCGCGTCACATCGAAAGGGGGCACCGATCTGCGCTGTCCGCTCGGCGAGTTTCCGGCCATCGCCGAATATGGTTTCGTCGATGAACCCGGCCGCTGGGATCATTGGCCGAGCGGTTTCGCGCTCACTTTTCCGAACGAAGGCGGCGCGAACGGGCGCATCGTGATCGATCGCGGCGACATCCTTCTGCCGCAGAAGAGCTATTGCACGGAACCGGTCGTGCTGACCGTCGAAGGCGGCTACGCGCGCCGCATCGAAGGCGGCGTCGATGCCGATCTCCTGCGCGAATACATGCTCTCGTTCGACGACCCCGAAGCCTTCGCGATCTCGCACATCGGCTGGGGCCTGCAAAAGCGCGCGCACTGGTCGACGCTCGGTCTCTACGATCGCGAGGCGACGCTCGGCATGGACGCCCGCGCGTTCGACGGCAACTTCCTGTTCTCGCTCGGTCCGAACAACGAAGGCGGCGGCAAGCGCACGACGGCTTGCCATATCGACATCCCCTTGCGCCGCTGCACCGTCTCGCTCGACGGCGTGGACGTCGTGCGCGAAGGAAGAACCATCGAGGAAACGTCATGAACGACGAGGTTTATCAGCGGCAAGGTTTCGGCAACGACCTTCGCATCGAAGGCCGCATCGGACTGTTGATCGTCGACTTCGTGAACGGTTTCGCCAATCCGGACGTGTTCGGCGGCGGCAACATCGCGCAGGCGATCGAGCGCACGGTGCCGCTGCTGCGCGCGGCGCGTGAGTTGCGCTGGCCGATCGCGCATAGCCGCATTGTCTATGCCGATGACGACGCCGATGCCAACATCTTCTCGCTCAAAGTCCCCGGCATGCTGACGCTGAAAGAGCACGCGCACGACAGCGCGATCGTGCCGCAACTCGCGCCGGAAGACGGCGAGCTCGTCGTGCGCAAGAACGTGCCGTCGGCGTTCTTCGGCACGTCGCTCGCCGCGTGGCTCACCATGCGCGGCGTCACCACGCTCGCCGTCGCGGGCGCGGTGACGAGCGGCTGCGTGCGCGCGAGCGTCGTCGATGCGATGCAGTTCGGCTTTCGTCCCGTGGTGCTATCCGATTGCGTCGGCGATCGCGCGCTCGCGCCGCATGACGCCAACCTTTTCGATATGGCGCAGAAATACGCGGCCGTGATGTCGTCGGATGAATTGCTCAACCGCGCGCGTCGTTCTCCGGCACGCAGCTGAACGATACGGTCGATGTCTGCTCTTGAAGCGAGCGCACGCCGCTCGTCGCTTCCGACCGGATCGCGACGCGTTGCGCGCGCTGCTTGCAGTATTCGGAGGCGGCGTCCATCGCCGCGTTGCGCGCCGTCACCCACGACATGCGCGTGCCCGTCGCCTTGCCGGTGACGGTGTAGGTGTTGGGCTGCGCGCCGGCCGTGACGCCGTTCGTCGTGCCGCAGGCCGCGAGCAGACACGCGAGCGCGAGCGCGCCGAACGCGCCGAACCTGCGCGGCGTCGAAATCATCGATCTGATGTAAGAGAACATACTGGCGAACCGTGAATTTGAGATACGGCCGAATGGTACAAGCGGACGCGAATTTCTTCACGGATCAGAGGAATGACGCTGCACGACGGGGCCGAACAAGCGGCGGCGCGGGCCTTGCCTGCGCGCGTTTTCACGGTCGACCGCGTGCGCGCTTTGTTGCTCCGCTCAGGCCTGAGCGATGCGATCCAGCAGGCGTTGCAGGCGCGAATGCTGCGACGGCGCGAGTCCCGGTGTGGAAAGCGCCTGCACGACGCGTCCGCGCCAGTATGTCTTGGAGAAGAGCGAGTTCGCGCCTTCGAGGCTCAGCACTCGCTCGAGATGTTCGATCGCCGAATCGAGATGACCGACGCTATAAAGGAGTGCGCGCGCGCTGACGTTGTGCATGGCACGGGTGTTTCAGATGAAGATCGATTCGATGCGAACACGAAGCGGCGCGCGCTGACACACGCGCCGCTCGCGGACATCAGCTCATGTGCTGGCCGCCGTTGATCGCGATGTTCGAGCCGGTGACGAAGCCCGCGTCATCGGAGCACAGGAACGCGACGAGCGCCGCGACTTCCTCGGGCTTGCCGAGACGGCCCGCCGGAATCTGCGGAAGAATCTTCGTGTCGAGGATCTCCTGCGGAATCGCCGTCACCATCTTGGTCGCGAGATAGCCCGGCGAAATCGTGTTCACCGTCACGCCCTTCTTCGCGACTTCGAGCGCGAGCGACTTCGTGAAGCCGTGCATGCCCGCCTTCGCCGCCGAATAGTTCGTCTGGCCGATCTGACCTTTCGAGCCGTTCACCGACGAAATGTTGATGATGCGGCCAAAGCCGCGCGACACCATCTCTTCGCAGACCGGCTTCGTCATGTTGAAAACCGAGTCGAGGTTGGTGCGCAGCACGGAATCCCAGTTCACCTTCGTCATCTTCTTGAAGGTCGTGTCCTGGGTGATACCGGCGTTGTTCACGAGGATATCGATCGGGCCGACTTCAGCCTGGATCTTCGCCACGCAGTGCTGGGCGGAATCGTAATCGGCGACGTCCACGCCATACGCGCGGAAGTTGTAGCCCTGGCGGTCCATGCTCGCAAGCCATTCGCCGACCTTCGCGTTGCCCGGCGAATGCGTCACGACGACCGCGTAACCCGCGTCGTGCAGCTTCATGCTGATTGCTTCGCCCAGACCGCCCATGCCGCCCGTCACCACTGCGATTCGCTTAGTCATGCTGATACTCCTCGTCATTTCTCTCAGGTTAATGAATCTCGGAATGGCGCCGACGCGGCCATCTTGCCCAACGCTAATATTGTTTTGATGACGCGTCGGGACGCGCGCGCGGCGCCGTCGTACTGCATTCGTTACGGACGTTCCACCGCCAGCGCGACACCCATGCCGCCGCCGATGCACAGCGACGCCAGACCCTTCTTCGCGTCGCGCTTCTGCATTTCGTGCAGCAGCGTGACGAGAATCCGGCAGCCCGACGCGCCGATCGGATGACCGATCGCGAT